>DATBIF010000281.1:0-5749 GCA_036557045.1 Steroidobacteraceae bacterium | reverse complement strand
GTCCGAGAGGTCTGCCAAAGCGTCAGCTCCATCCCAAGGCTCCTTCGAAGAGGGTGCGGTCCGGAAAAAGGCCCCGCTGTTATAATCTCAACGATCTAGGGTCGCAATCCTGAGAGAATGGTTTAAGAATTCGGTCGCACTTTTGACATTTTCCGGCACCCCGGACCCCCAAAATCCACCCTATCGCAGGTCGCTCCTGCCGGGTGAGCGGCATTTGCAGAGCAGTTATCCGATTACTGGTTGAACCCCATGGCCCGACTGACGATCCTCGAATACCCCGATCCACGGCTGCGAACCAAGGCGCAGCCGGTGAAAGTCTTCGATGCCGCACTGCGGCAACTCTCGCAAGACATGCTGGAAACCATGTACGCGGCGCCTGGCGTGGGTCTCGCCGCCACCCAGGTCGACGTCCACCAACGCATGCTGGTTGCCGATGTGTCGGAAGCCCACGACCAGCCCCTGGTGGTCGTCAATCCGGAGATCCTGGCCCAGGACGGGGTCGCGGTTCGCGAAGAAGGGTGCCTGTCCGTTCCGGGTGTCTTCGACGAAGTCGAGCGGGCCGCCCGCATCAAGGTCAGGGCGCAGGACCTCGATGGGAAGCCCTTCGAGCTGGAGGCGGAAGGACTGCTCGCGGTGTGCATCCAGCACGAGATCGATCACCTCGATGGGAAGCTCTTTGTCGATTACCTCTCCGAGCTCAAGCGGCAGCGCATCCGCAAGCGACTCGAGAAGGATCGCAAGCAGCGCGCCTCGGGAACGACGTCCGAATCGCGGCCGCGTGTCCCGGCCATCTGAGGAGATCTCTTCGCGGCACGCGTGAGTGAATCGCTGCGCCTGGTCTTCGCGGGCACACCCGCGTTTGCCGTCCCGGCGCTCGAGGCCTTGGCGCGCAGCCGTCACCCGGTGACCGGAGTTCTCACACGACCCGACAAGCCCGCAGGTCGTGGCCAGCGCGTGAGTGAAAGCGCGGTGAAGAGCGCCGCCCGGGCGCTGAACATTCCACTCGTGCAACCCGAGCGCATACCGGGTCCCGAGGCGTTGAAGCCGCTCGACTCGCCGCCGCCCGATGTGATGATTGTCGTCGCGTACGGACTGCTGCTGCCCAAAGCGATCCTCGACTGGCCGCGCTACGGGTGCATCAACATTCACGCGTCGCTTCTGCCGCGTTGGCGCGGAGCGGCGCCGATCCAGCGTGCATTGCTGGCCGGCGACGCCGAGAGCGGGGTGTCGATCATACAGCTCGAGCCCACTCTCGATACCGGACCCGTGTACTTACGGAGGAATCTTTCCATTCTGGCGGGAGAGACTGCCGCGGGACTCCATGATCGGTTGGCGGCACTCGGAGCCGAGGCGATCGTCGAGGTCATCGAGGGCATCGCCGCCGGAACTGCCACCGCGAGCCCGCAGCACGGAACACCCAGTTATGCACGCCGCATCGAGAAGTCCGAAGCACGCATCGACTGGTCGCAATCGGCCGAGCAGATCGCGAGACAGGTGCGTGCCTTCAATCCGTGGCCGATCGCGCAGACCTCCTGGCGCGGCCAGACATTGCGCGTCTGGGCTGCGCATGTGGAACCGGCGGCACACGGCGCTCCCCCGGGAACAGTGCTTCCCTCCGCCACAGCACTCGTCGCCTGTGGCCACGGCGCGCTGGCGCTAGACGTAGTACAGCTGCCGGGGCGGCGCCCGCTGGCCGTGCGCGAGTTCCTGCTCGCTCACGACCTGCGTGACTCGAAGCTGGGCGAGTAGGGGGCGCGCGATGTCCGAGAAGGCAATGACGGCGCCCGCCCGCTCCAGCACCGCGGCGCTGCTCGCTGCCGCGGCGCGCGTCGTGGCTCAGGTGAGCGCGGGTCAGTCGCTCGACGATGCGCTCGCGCGCGGCAGCAGCGCCGCAAATGCCAGCGATGCCGCGGCCGTGCAGGCACTCGCGTACGGCACGGTGCGCTGGTATCCGCGCCTCGAGTCCTGGCTGAGCCGGCTCCTCGAGTCGGGCACCAGGCCAAAGCCCAGGCTGCGCGCGTTACTCGCGGTCGGCTTGCACCAACTCGCGTTTTCAAAGCATCCGCCGCACGCCATCGTCGACCAGGCCGTGGAAGGCGCGCGCGAGCTGGGCGAACCACGCGCTGCGGGCCTCGTCAACGCGATCCTGCGACGCTTCCTGCGCGAGAGTTCGCGAATCATGGCCGTCGCGGACGAATCGCCCGCGGCGCGCTACGCGCACCCCGTATGGCTGATCGAGGTGCTGCGACGGGACTGGCCGCAGCTCTGGACGCAGATCCTCGAGGCTGGGAACCAGCCTGGGCCAATGTGGCTGCGCGTCAACCGACGTGTGACCTCGCGCGCTGAGTATCTCGAAGTGCTGGAGCGTGCCTCGATCCCGGCGGCGCCGGGCGCATACACGGCCGATGGCATCGTTCTCGACGTTCCTGTCGCAATGGCAGCGCTGCCCGGTTTCGAGAGCGGGACCGTGTCGGTGCAGGATGGCGGCGCGCAGCTCGCTGCGGACCTGCTCGAAGCGCGCGACGGCATGCACGTGCTGGATGCCTGCGCCGCACCCGGCGGCAAGACCTGCCACCTGCTCGAGCGGGCGAATCTCGAGCTCGTGGCCGTCGATCGATCCGCGCAACGCCTCGCGCCCCTGCGCGAGAATCTCGAGCGTCTGCATCTCTCCGCAACCGTGCACGCAGGCGATGCCGCGGATCCTTCGCAGTGGTGGGACGGCAGGCCGTTCGAGCGCATTCTCCTCGATGCGCCGTGCACCGCGACCGGCGTGATTCGCCGTCATCCCGACATCAAGCTGCTGAGACGAGCGACGGATGTCGAGCCCATGCGCACGGAACAGCTGCGATTACTGCGCGCACTGTGGCCGCTGCTCGCGGACGGGGGCCGGCTCCTGTACGCGACGTGTTCGGTACTGCGCGCGGAGAACGAGCAGGTGATCGACGCCTTCGTCTGCGGCGAACCCGCGGCAATCTCCGTCCCCATTCCAGAGGGGTTTGGCCCACCGGGCGAGCGCACGCTTCGCGGGGGCCTGCAACTCCTGCCCGGAGGAGCGGGTATGGACGGCTTCTATTATGCTTGCGTGGAAAAGCGCCGCACCGGAGCGTGCGCCAGGAACCTGTCCGCTTGATCGATCACCGTCTACCAGCAGTTGCCCGCGCAGCGGTCGGGCGTTGCGCATGACCACCCGCGGCATGCGCTCGTTGCGCTTCCTGCTGTGGCTGTTCACGACGCTCGTCGCCGTGCCGCCATTCCTGCAGGAGCGCGCCTGGGCGGAAGCGGCTCCGGAGCTGGGCGTGCGCACCGCCTACGTTCAACTGGTCGAGGGCGTCTACCTCCTCAACGCGCGTCTGCAGCTGCCGTTGAGCAATCGCGTGCGGGCCGCGCTCAGCGACGGCGTGCCTTTGTCGCTCATCCTGGAGCTGGAAGTTTCCCGCGCGCGCCACTACTGGCTCGACGAGAGCGTGGCGTCGCTGCGCCAGGAATACCAGCTGCAGTACCAGGCGGTGAGCGACCGCTACGTCGTGCGCAACGTGAACAGCGGTCAGCAGGCCTCTTATCCCGATCTGGATTCGGCGCTCGAGCAGATGGCGCGCATCGGCAACGTGCCGGTGCTCGACGAAGCGCTGATCCGCAAGGGCTATCGGCACGAATTCAGCCTGCGCGCCACGCTCAACCTGGGAGACATGCCGGACACGCTGCGCGTCCTGATGTTCTGGACCAACGACTACCATCGCGTCAGCGAGTGGTACACATGGCCATTGCTGCAATAAGAAAGTACGGCGGCTATGCGCTGGTTGCGCTCGGTGCGGCGCTCTGGCTCGCGGCCCTGTTCCTGCTCGCCAAGACGGCGCAGAACTCGGCGCAGTTCGGACGGCTGCATCCGTGGATCCTGTTGATCAACGCGCTCGGCGTAGTGGTGCTGCTGGTGCTGCTCACCGCGAAGCTCGCGCAACTGGTGCGCGACTATCGCCGTCACGTGATCGGCTCGCGCCTGAAGCTGCGCACCGTGACGATCTTCGGCGCGCTCGTGATCCCGCCACTCCTCATCGTCTACTACTTCGCCCTCGAGTTCCTCAATCGCGGCATCGACAGCTGGTTCGACGTCGAAGTGAAGCAGGGGCTGAACGAAGCGCTGATGCTGAGCCGCGCGGTGCTCGATCACAACCGGCGCGAATATCTCGATGCGACCGAGACGCTCGCGCAGGACCTGGAGCTCACGCCCGAGCGCGACATCATCCGGCGCCTCGACACCGAGCGCCGCGCCAACGGCGCGCTCGAGATCACCTTGCTGGGCCAGCATGGGCGCATCATCGCCACCAGCAACGAGCGGCCCACCGAGAGCATTCCGCAGCGTCCCTCGGAAGAGGCGATGCTGCAGGTCCGGCAGGGACGTCCGTTCGTCAGCCTCGAGCCCGAATCCGGCGGCGGCTACATCATTCGAACCGCAGCGCCGCTCGCCCCGGCGTCGCCGGGCGACGAGCCGCGCGTGCTGCTGGCGATATTCCCCGTGCCGGAGCGTCTCGGCGCCCTGGCCGATACCGTGCAGCGCGCACATACTCAGTATGGCGAGCTCTCGTACCTGCGCGAACCGCTCAAGTACAGCTTCCGACTGACGTTGACCCTGGTCTTGCTGCTCTCGCTGCTCGCGGCGGTCTACGGCGCGTTCTTCTCCGCGCAACGGCTGGTCAAGCCGATCCAGGATCTCGCCGCGGGCACGCGCGCGGTGGGCAAGGGCGATTTCGATACGCGCCTGCCGTTGTCCTCGCGCGACGAGATGGGATTCCTGGTGCACTCTTTCAACGACATGACGAAGCGCCTGGCCCGCGCGCGCGCCGAGGCACGCAGCAGCCAGCAGGCCGTCGAGGCCGAGCGCGCCAATCTCGCGATCATCCTCGCGCGCCTGTCGACCGGTGTCGTATCGCTCGAGCCCGACATGAAGATCCGCGTGGCCAACCAGGCGGCGAGCAACATCCTCGGCTTCGACCTCGAATCCGCGACCGGCAAGACGCTCGCCGAGATCGCGGGCGGCGAGAATCTCCTCACGCAGTTCGTGCACGCGCTGCAGGCGAAGTTCGCCGCCGGCCAGACCGACTGGCGCGAGCAACTCGAGTTGCGCGGCGAGAGCGGGCGACGCGTGCTGATGTGTGCGTGCACGGCGCTGCCCGGAGGCGAAGGCGAGCCGGGCGGCCACGTCGTGGTGTTCGACGACATCACGGTGATGTTGCAGGCGCAGCGCGACGCCGCCTGGGGCGAGGTGGCGCGCCGCCTCGCTCACGAGATCAAGAACCCGCTGACGCCGATCCAGCTCTCGGCCGAACGCATGCAGCGGCGCTTCCTCGGCAGCATGATGGAGCAGGACGCGCGCGTGCTGGAGCGGGCGACGCACACGATCGTGCAGCAGGTCGAGGCGATGAAGCAGATGGTGAACGCGTTCAGCGAGTACGCGCGTGCACCCGAGATGACGCTGGCGACCTTCGACCTGAACCAGTTGGTGCAGGAAGTCGTGGACCTGTACCGCGCGCAGGACAGCAACGTGCAGCTCAAGCTCGAGCTCGACCGTGAGCTGCCGGCGCTCGAGGCGGACCGCGGGCGCGTGCGACAGATTCTCAACAACCTGATCACCAATTCGATGGAAGCGCTCGAGGGCCGGGAAGGCGCACAGATCGAAATCGTCACGCATCGCGAGCCCTCGCCCGCCGGGCCGCTGGTGCAGATCAGCGTTGCCGATAACGGGCCGGGCTTCGCG
>DATBIF010000280.1:0-5873 GCA_036557045.1 Steroidobacteraceae bacterium | reverse complement strand
GCTTGCCGCTGCCGGTGACCGCCGGGACATCCGCTGCCACGGACGCATCCGCCGCCAGGGCGAGGAGTCGCTCGAGTGGCAGGGAGGCGGTGGCGAGGGTGGCGAGAGCTGAACCGAAAAAGACTCTTCTTTTCATTTGTCTCCCTGTCGATCGCAGCGGTCAGTCGAAAGGATGCCTGAGCACGATGGTCTGGTCACGCTCCGGACCCGTGGAGACGATGTCCACGGGTGCGCCGACGATTTCCTGCATACGCTCCAAGTAGCGGCGCGCATTCCCCGGCAGGTCGCCGTACTTCGTGATGCCGACGGTCGACTGCTGCCAGCCCGGCAATTCCTCGTACACCGGCTCGCAGTCTCCGAAACCGTCCACCATCAATGGCGGGGTCGCGAGGGTCTTGCCGTGGTGCTCATAGCCGACGGCGACGCGGATCGTGTCGAGCTGGTCGAGCACGTCGAGCTTGGTGACGCAGAGACCGGAAACGCTGTTGTGCAGAACCGAGCGACGCAACGCGACCGAATCGAACCAGCCGCAGCGGCGCTTGCGCCCGGTCACCGAGCCGAACTCGTGCCCGACGCGCGACAGGTGCTCGCCGGATTCATCGAAGAGCTCCGTCGGAAAAGGCCCGGCACCCACCCGCGTCGTGTATGCCTTGACGATACCGAGCACGTAGTCGAACTCCCGTGGCCCGATCCCGGTACCGGTGGCGGCACCCCCGGCGGTCGTGTTGGACGAGGTCACGAACGGGTACGTGCCGAGATCGACGTCCAGCATCGCGCCCTGCGCGCCCTCGAAAAGCACGTTCTCGCCGCGCCGGTGCAGGTCCTCGAGTAGCGCGGTGACATCCGCCACCAGTGGCTTGATGCGCTCGGCCTGCGCCAGGCTCTCCTCCAGCACTTTCTGAAAGTCGATGGGCTGCAGCTGGAAATATTTCTGCAGGACGAAGTTGTGGTAGTCGAGCACCTCGCCGAGCTTGGCGGCGAAGCGCTCGCGCTGAAACAGATCGGCTACGCGCACGGCACGCCGGGCAACCTTGTCCTCGTAGGCCGGACCGATACCGCGGCCGGTCGTGCCGATGGCATTGGCACCGCGCGCCTGTTCGCGCGCGCGATCGAGCGCGACGTGCGAAGCCAGGATCAGCGGACAGGCCGGGCTGATGCGCAGGCGTTCGAACACCGGCACGCCCTGCGCGACCAGGCGATCGGCCTCGGCGAGCAGCGCCTCGAGTGACAGCACCACGCCGTTGCCGATCAGGCACAGCACGCCCTCGCGCAGAACGCCGGAGGGAATGAGCGTGAGCACCGTGCGCTTGCCGTTGATCACCAATGTGTGGCCGGCATTGTGGCCACCCTGGAAGCGCACGACCGCGGCCGCGCGCTCGGTGAGCAGATCGACGATCTTGCCCTTGCCTTCATCACCCCACTGGGTGCCGATCACGATGAGATTGCGTCCCATGTTCACTTGCTGCGCGCTGCGCCACGCCGCCTCATCCGCGCACCCAGTAGAGGAGCGCCGCACCCAGCAGCATGCTGGTGAGGCCGGCGATGCGCAGCTGCCGGTCCTCGAGCGCGTAGAACGCCTGCATCGCGCGCCGCATCGCCTGCGGATTGAGGAACGGCAGGATGCCCTCGAGCACCAAGTACAAGGCGCAGGCAGCCAGGAAATCGGTCCAGATCACGGGCGTTCTCGCTTGTGTGCCGCAGATCGCGCTCAGCGCGCGCTGGGTTTCTGCAGGTAGTGGAAGAATTCGCTGTCCGGCGAGATCACGATGATGTCCGTGTCCCTGCCCAGCGAATTGCGATAGGCCTGGAGGCTGCGATAGAAACGGTAGAACTCGGGATCGCGCGCGTAGGTGCGCGCGTAGATGTCGGTGGCCTGTCCGTCGCCCTCGCCACGGATGCGCTGCGCATCGCGCTGCGCGGCGGCCAGGATCTCGGTGCGCTGCCGATCCGCGTCCGCGCGCATCGCCTCTGCGGATCCCTGCCCTTCCGCGCGCAGTTTCGCAGCCTGCGCCGCGAAGCTCTGCTTCATGCGCTGATAGACCGAATCGGTGACTTCGTCCGGCAGGTCGATGCGTCGCACGCGCACGTCGATCAGTTCCACGCCGAGCTGGTGCACGGCGCGGCTGGCATTGCTCAGCAGGTCACCTGTGACCGCGGCGCGTTCCGCCGCCACGATCTGCTGGATGGTGAGCTTGGTTATGACGCTCTTGATGCTGTTCTTGACGATCTCACCCATGCGGCTCCCGGCGTTGTCCTCGATGCCGCCCGTCGAGCGGTAATACGCCGTGACGTCGGAGATCCGCCACTTCACGTAGAAGTCGACGTTCAGGATCTTGCCTTCGCTGGTGAGAAAGCTCTCCGCCGGAAAATTCTTGGTGATGATGCGCCGCTCGAACTTGCGCACCGTGTCGACGAAGGGCACGCGCACATGCAATCCCGGCTTGTAATCCGCCTGCAGGATTGCGCCGAAACGCGAACGGATGGCGAGCTCGGTCTGGCCGACCGTGAAGAACGAGCTGCTGATGACCAGCAGCGTCACGATCACGGCCACCAGGATCGGGAAGACACGCGCCGGCATCAGCGGTCTCCCCGTGCGCGCGGATCCACGGTGACAGTCTCGGTGGGCTGGTCCGAAGGACGCGCCATTCCCGGCGCCAGCAGGGCCGCGGCATCGCTCGATCCCGAGCTCTTTTCCAGCAGCTTGTCGATCGGCAGGTACAGCACATTGCCACTGCCCTTGGTATCGAGGAACACCTTGCGCGAGCGACCCAGCACCGCTTCGACGGTCTCGAGATAGAGACGCTGACGCGTGACATCCGGCGCCTTCTGGTACGCGGTCAGCAGTTGACTGAAGCGTGAGGTGTCGCCCTCGGCTTCTGCCACGACACGTGCGCGGTAGGCCTGTGCGTCCTGCAACTGGCGCGAGGCCATGCCTTTGGCCTTGGGCACGACGTCGTTGGTATAGGCTTGCGCCTCCTGGCCGAAGCGATCCCGATCCTCGCGGGCCTTGATCGCATCCTTCTGCGACGGTGCCACCGGGTCCGGTACGTTCACGCCGGTGAGGTTGACGCTGACGATCTGGATGCCGGTCTGGTAGCCGTCGAGGACCTTCTGGATGAGAATCCTGGTGCGCTCGGTGATCTCCTGGCGCCCCGCGCCCAGCACGAACTCGAGCGTGCTCTGCCCGATGGCCTCGCGAATCGCGCTCTCGCTGACATCGGTCAACGTGGCCTGAGGATCGCGCACGTTGAACAGGAACTTGAGCGGATCGGCGCGGATGAATTGCACCGCGATGCTGATGTCGACGAGATTCTCGTCTGAAGTCAGCATGCGTGTCTTATCCTCGATGCTGTCGTTCTTGGCGACGTTCACCTTGTCGACGCGCTCGATCGGCCACGGCCAGTGCCAGTGCAGGCCCTGCTCCGTTGTCGCCGAGTAGCGCCCGAACCGCAGCACCACCGCGCGCTCGGCCGCATCGACCATGTAGAAGCCGGTGGCGCCCCAGAATGCAGCGAGGAGCAACGCGATCGCGCCCCAGTTGAGTCCGCCCGGCCCGCTCGCGGGCCGGCCGCCACTGCGCCCGCCGCCGAAAATGCCGGCGAGGCGCCGCTGCCAGTTGCGCACGATTTCGTCGAGCTCGGAGCCCCCCTGTCCGGGGCGTCGCTCCCAGGGATTTTTGTTTCCGCCGCCGGGTTCGTTCCAGGGCATAGGTGAATTTCAGTGCCGGGCCAAGCCCGCTTTAGGGGCGCGAAATTGTAGGGATGCGTCGTCGGACGCACAAGGAGCGATCGGTGAACGGGTAACGCCGGCTTCGCGGGTGAGTGCAGCGAGTTGCCGCGGCGTCATCTCCACCTCCATTTCCCAGCCGCCGTCCTCGCGCACCCGCTCGGCGCGCACGCGGTGATCCGCGTAGAGTCGCGAGCGCACGGCGGCGGCCTGCAGATCGAGCTGTAGCGTCGCCCGTTCCAGCTCCGGCCACAGCGCGCCCGTGAGCGCCGCACGCACCAGCTCGAGACCCGTGCCGACGGTCGCGGCCACCCACACGCGCGCCAGCCGGCCGTCGGGCCCGCGCTCGAGGCGCGGCAGCGCCCCGATCCGGTCGATCTTGTTGCACACCTCGATCTGCGGGATGTCGCCGGCGCCGATCGAGCGCAACACTTCGTTGACCTGGTCGATGCGCTCGAGGCGCTGCGGATCGCTCGCATCGATCACGTGCAGCAACAGCGTCGCATCGCGTGCTTCCTGCAACGTCGAGCGAAACGCGGCGACCAGCTCGTGCGGCAGGTCGCGCACGAACCCGACCGTGTCGGCGAGGACCGCGACTTGCGAACCGGGCAGCTCCACGCGCCGCAGCGTCGGATCGAGCGTCGCGAACAGCTGATCTGCGACGTATGCCTCGGCGCCGGTCAGCGCGTTGAACAGCGTCGATTTGCCGGCGTTGGTGTAGCCGACGATCGCCACGGTGGGCACGGGAACTTCGCGCCGCGCCTGCCGGCCAGTCTCCCGCTGGCGCTGCAGCTTCTCGAGTCGCCGCGTCAGGGTACGGATCCGGTTGGCGAGCAGGCGCCGGTCGGTCTCCAGCTGCGTCTCGCCCGGTCCGCGCAGGCCGATACCGCCCTTCTGGCGCTCGAGGTGCGTCCAGCCGCGCACCAGTCGCGTGGCCATGTGGCGCAGCTGCGCCAGCTCGACCTCGAGCTTGCCTTCGAAACTGCGCGCGCGTTGCGCAAAGATATCGAGGATGAGTCCGTTGCGGTCGAGCACGCGCCGCTCGATCAGCTTTTCGAGATTGCGTTCCTGGCTCGGCGAGAGCGCGTGATCGAAGAGCACCACTTCCGCGTCGGACTCCGTCGCCGCCTTGCGGATCTGCTCGGCCTTGCCGGAGCCGACGAACAGCCGCGGGTCAGGCCTGGGCCTGAAGCCGCCGAGCATCGCCACTGGGATGGCGCCCGCCGAGCGGGCGAGCGCCGTGAACTCGCTGATGTCCTGCTCCGTCGCAGGTGCGCCGACGCCGATTCGAACCAGTACTGCTTTCTCGCCGCTGCGCGGGCGTTCGAACAACCGGGAATTCCTCCGCTCGCGTGCCTATTCGGCTGGCGTTTCCGTCCCGCCGCCGCCGTCCTCTTCCGACGATGGCAGGCGGATGTTTCTGGCCGGCACGACGGTGGAGATCGCGTGCTTGTACACCATCTGGCTGACGCTGTTCTTCAGCAGCACCACGAACTGGTCGAACGAATCGATCTGGCCCTGCAGCTTGATCCCGTTGACGAGATAGATGGACACCGGCACCCGCTCCTTGCGCAAGGTGTTCAGAAACGGGTCCTGCAGGGATTGGCCTCTGGCCATTGCAATCTCCTTGTTCTTAATCAGATTCTCAAGTCTGTTCAACCCGCGGCACTCCTTCCCTGGTAGCTGCCGTGCGGTGTGGTCCGGGGCGCGTGCGCCGGTTTTGCGCAAAATCTTAGCATGGCCTGAGACCGCTCACTCATTCTCCGCATCGTCAGCCAACCAGGCGAGGACGCGCTCACCCGCCACTGTAGGACTATTGAGCCATTCGGCCTGCGAGAGTGCCCGCAGCCAAGTCATTTGTCGCTTGGCGAGTCGCCGCGTGGCGACAATGCCGTCATGCACGGCCTGGTCCAGGCTCGTCGTGCCTTCGAGGTGCTGCCAGAGCTGCCGGTAACCGACCGCCCTGATGGCGGGTTTGTCGGACGTGAGATCGCCGCGGCGGTGCAGGGCACGGACCTCATCGAGGAGCCCGGCGCTCATCATCGCCTCGAAACGGCGCTGGATTCGCTCATGCAACTCTTCCCGGGGCTGATTGATGACGAAGCGGCCCACGCGCATCCCGCCCAGCACAGCCGGACGTTCACGCT
>DATBIF010000279.1:0-1748 GCA_036557045.1 Steroidobacteraceae bacterium | reverse complement strand
TCCATTCGGCGATAATGGACCGCCCTCGAACTCGCGGAGGCGCAGGCGCCGAACCTGCACGAACAAACACCAAAAGCGAATGGACACTCCGTCACAGTCAGCACGCGCCAGCACCGGCATCGAGGGCCTCGACGACATCCTGCACAGTGGCCTGATTCCCAATCGCCTGTATCTCGTCGAAGGCTCGCCCGGAACCGGCAAGACGACGCTGGCCTTCCAGTTTCTCCTCGAGGGAATTCGCAGAGGCGAATCGGCGCTGCACGTGACTCTGTCGGAGTCCTCCGAGGAAATTCACGCGATGGCGGCCTCTCACGGCTGGTCGCTCGAAGGTTTGACGATCCGCGAGCTGATGCGCTCCGACGCGGAGCTCGCTCCGCAGGAGCAGTACACCGTCTTTCATCCTTCGGAAGTCGAGCTCTCCGAGACGACGCGCATGATCCTCGAGGAGGTCAAGCGCACCCGGCCGGCCCGCATCGTGATCGACTCGCTCTCCGAGCTGCGCCTTCTCTCCGGCGAGCCGTTGCGCTATCGGCGGCAGATCCTGGCACTCAAGCAGTTCTTCTCCGGGCAGCGCTGCACCGTGGTCGTGCTGGACGATCTCACCACCCTGGAGCGTGATCTGCAGGTGCAGAGCATCGCGCACGGCGCGATACTGCTGGAGCACACGAAACCGGCATTCGGTGAGCTGCGCCGGCGACTGAGCGTCACCAAGTTTCGGGGCAGCGATTTTCGCACCGGATACCATGACTACGCGATCCACCGGGGCGGCCTGGAGGTCTATCCGCGACTGGTCGCGGCCGAGCATCGGCATGCTTCCAACCGCGACCGCCTCAAGAGCGATCTCCCCGGGCTGGACAACCTGCTCGGGGGCGGCATCGAGCGCGGCACCAGCACGCTGCTCATCGGCGCCTCCGGGACGGGAAAGTCGAGCATCGCCGCGCTGTTCGCCGCGCGCGCGGCCGAGCGCGGGGAGCGCTCCGCGCTGTTCATCTTCGACGAGAGCGCGAATACGCTGTTCACTCGCATGGCCGGGCTCGGCGTCGACCTCAAGAAGCACGCGGACGAAGGGATGATCGCGGTGACCCAGGTCGATCCCGCGGAGCTCTCGCCCGGCGAATTTGCGCACGCGATCCGGCGGGCGAGCTCCGCCCCGGACGCGACGATCATCCTGATCGACAGCCTGAATGGGTATCTCAATTCGATGCCCGACGAGAAATTCCTCATCGTCCAGCTGCACGAGCTGCTGACCTATCTCGGGCAGCAGGGAATCGCCACGCTGCTCGTCGCCACGCAGGCCGGGATCATCGGCAGCCACATGACCTCGCCCGTCGACGCGAGCTATCTCGCCGACGCCGTGCTGCTGCTGCGCTATTTCGAAGCCGACGGCGAAGTGAAGCAGGCCATCTCGGCGGTGAAAATGCGCGGCGGCGACCACGAGCGCACGATCCGGGAATTCGGGATGAAGAAGGGGCGCATGTGGGTCGGCGAGCCGCTGCGCGGCTACCGGGGGGTGTTCACCGGCGTGCCCGAGAAGATAACGAGCCGTGATCGAGCGGCGAGCTGATTCTCTCGAGAAGCGGCTTCTCGTTCTCGCCCCGATCGGCAGGGATGCCGCGCTGATCGAGGCGCTGCTCGGCCCGGATGTCGTTTGCGCCAACTGCCCCGACCTCGACCGCCTGTCGCAGGAGCTCGAGCGCGGCGCCGCCGCAATGCTCCTCACCGAGGAGGTCCTTGTCCAGGATCAGACC
>DATBIF010000278.1:0-5170 GCA_036557045.1 Steroidobacteraceae bacterium | reverse complement strand
GCGTAGCCCTGCGCGATGCCCGCGCCGAACTCGAGATCGTAGCCACGCTTGCGCCAGACTTGCGCGAGTGACGCGAGCTTCTCGTGCATCGTCACCGCCATGCGCACCGCGCGCGCCGGCGCATCGGGCACCGGCACCGGGTCGTTGAAGAACACCATCATCCCGTCGCCCGCGAAGCGCTCGAGCGTGCCTTCGTGTGCGAGGATCACGCGTCCCATCTCGCCGTGATACTCGCGCAGCACACCCATCAGTTCCTCGGGCTCGGCGGTCTCCGCGAACGCAGTGAAGCCGCGCAGGTCGAGAAAGACCACGGTGACTTCGCGGCGATGACTCTTGAGCGGATCCTCCGCGCCGCCATCCACGATCAGCTTCGCGAGCTGCGGTGAAAAGAAGCGCTTCAGTCGTCCGAGTCGCTCGAGCGCCGCCACCTGTGCCGCCACGCGCTCTTCGAGGTTGCGATTCGAGGCCTGCAGGTCCTCGGTCTGCTGGCGCACCGTGTCCTGCAGCGCCTTGATCCGCAACATCGATTTCACGCGCGCGACCAGCGCCCCCGGATCGACAGGCTTGGTCAGGTATTCGTCGCCGCCCGCGTCGAGCGCGGTGACGATCTCCTGCGACTCGGACTTCGCCGTGAGGAACACGATCGGGATGAAGGGCAGAGTGGTGTCGGCGCGCAACCGCCGGCATACCTCGATGCCGTCGATCCCGGGCATCATCACATCGAGCAGGATCAGGTCGGGCAGGAGCTGCGGCACGGCCTCGAGCGCTTCCTTGCCGCCGCCCGCGGCCACGATCTCGTAGCCCTGCTTGGCGAGCCGCATGCGCAGGATGTCGATGTTCACCGGAACATCATCGACGACGAGGATGCGCGGCGGACTGTGCACGTGGAGCGCTGCCTAGCGCAGGTATTCCCGGATCTTTGCCAGCAGCATCTTCGGGCTCACCGGCTTGGTGAGGTAGCCGTCGCAGCCCGCGGCGAAGGCCTTCTTGTCGTCCCCGCTCAGCGCGTACGAGGTGACTGCAATGATCGGGATGTGATTCAGCGCGGAATTGCGCTTGATCCGGCGCGTGACCTCGTAGCCGTCCATCGCCGGCAACTGGATGTCCATCAGGATGAGATCCGGGCGCTCCTTCTCGGCGAGCGCCAGGCCTTCCTCGCCGGTGGTCGCCTCCACCGATTCAAAGCCGCTCGCCGACAACACGTCGTGCATGATCTTGCGGTTGTCCTCCTGGTCCTCGATGATCAGGATGCGCTTGCTCACTGCGTGTCCTCCTGTCGCTCCGCCCGCACTGGAATGCTGAAGTAGAACGTCGAGCCCCTGCCGAGCGCCGACTCGACCCACAATTCTCCGCCGTGCATCTCCACGATGCGCCGCGCGATCGCCAGGCCGAGCCCGGTGCCGCCCTTGGCGCGCGTCGAGGAGCTGTCCACCTGCTGAAACTCCTCGAAGATGCGCTCGTGGTCGGAAGCCGCGATTCCCGGGCCGGTGTCGGCCACCGACACCACGAACTTCCCGTTGGCCTTGCTGGCGCCGATCCGCAAGTGCCCCTCTTCCGTGAACTTGATCGCATTACCCACCAGGTTCAGCAGCACCTGTGCGATGCGCCGTTCATCTCCGAGCGCGATCGGCAGGTCAGCCTCGATGTCCACCGTCAGGTTGAGACCCTTTTCGGCCGCGAGGGACTCCATCGAGCTGGTGACAGTATGGACCATGTCAGGGAAGGAGTAATCCGTGAGCGCCAGCGACAGCTGCCCGGCCTCGATCTTGGAGAGGTCGAGGACGTCATTGATGAGATCGAGCAGGTGGCGGCCGCTCTTCTGCACGCGCTCCATCACCTCGAGGATCGTGCCGGGCACGTCGCCGTAGATGCCGTCGATGATGAGCTCGGTGTAGCCGAGGATCGCGTTGAGCGGCGTGCGCAGCTCGTGGCTCATGTTGGCGAGGAACTGTGACTTGTGCTGGCTGGCGAGCTGGAGCTCGCGTCCTTTCTGCTCGATCTCGCGGAACAGGCGCGCGTTCTGGATCGCGAGGGTCGATTGCTCGGCCACCGTCTGCAGGAGCTCAACGATCTCGGGAGCGAACTCCCCCGGGTTCCTGCGCGCCAGGGTGAGCGCGCCGTACACGCGACCCTCGCGCAGCAGCGGCAGGGCCAGCACCGCGCGCAGGCCATCCCGTTTCAAAGTGTCCCCCAGCGGCCCGGCGTACGGGGTCGAGGGGTCGAGAATGTCCGGAATCTCGACCGGTGCGCGCAGCACGATCGCGCGCCCGGTGGCCCCATCGCCCATGCGCACCGGTTGCGATCGCAGGTGCTCCTGCAGCGCGGGTGCGACTCCTGACATGGCGCGCAGGCGCAGCTCCCACGATGCTTCGTCGTACTCGAAGATCGAGCCGACGTTGACCGCGGAGAGTTGCACGGCGCGCACCAGGATCGTGTTGAGGACCTGCTGCAGATCAAGCGTGGAGTTGACGGCCTGGCTCACGTCAACCAACGCCTCGAGTCTCTCGACCGAGCTCGCGAGCTCGCGCGTGCGTTCCGCGATCTTGTCTTCCAGCGCGCGCTCCTGGTCCGCCACCTGGCGGCGATACTCGTGGAGGCTCGAATTCATGCGCGCCAGCGAGTGCAGCAGCCCGCCGATGTCGTGATCGGTGCGTACTTCGTGAGGCGCGACGATCTCGCCCCCCGCGACCCGGTTGGCGACTCTTATCGCCTGGGAAAGCGGGCGCGTGAGGCCGAGGATCATGCTGCGCACGAAGACCATCGCCAGCACGACGCTGAGCAGGGTCGCGGACAGGACGATCCAGCTTTGCCGGCTGGCACCCTCGATGGCGTGGGCCACCGAGAGCTCGTGCTGTTGCTGGTAGTAGAGCCGGTTGGCGGTGAGATCGCGCGTCACCTGGCCGGCGACGGGTCGCAGGAGCAGGAGCGAGGGCAAGGACGAATCACTGTGCGCACTTTGCGACAGGCGCGCGAGCAGTCGGGTAGTGCTGTCGATGTTGCGACCCGGATCGAGCCGGCGCTGCTGATCGAGCGCCACCGTCACGGCGTCCAGCGAATCGATCCGGGCCTTGCTCAGGGTCCCGGTGTCCATTGCGTCGATGACACCCTCGACGAAGCGGTCGTAATTGTCCTTGGCGTCGAGGGAGATCTCGCGCAATCGCAGCGAGCGCTCGAGCGCCGAGGCGCGCTGCAGATCGAGCAGTGCCAGGAACACCAGCACTGCGGCGAGCGGCGCGATGATCATCAGGAACTGCAGGATGATGCGGTTGCGCAGCGACTGGACTTTGATCATGCGCTGCCCCCAGACCGTGCGCTGTTATTCGTAAATGGCTCGCATATGTCCTGCGGCGAGTGGCAGCAGTATAAACGGCCTCTTTCCGCGAACCCAAAAAGCCCGCGGCGCGGGGCAGGGAGCCGCCCCGGAGGGCCGGCCAGGAGCGCTTCGTCTGGTCTGGACCGGCCTGCCCCTCAGCGCAATGCCCGCGGGGAACACGCGATCGCGCGGGGCTAGGGCAGGTCTGACTCCGCCGCTGACTCTTCTTCCATGCCGTCGAAGAGATCGCCGCGCGCCGGCATCTTGCCGACCTTGCAGGCCGGGATGATGAAATTCACCAGCGCGCACCGGTCGCTGAGCCAGAGCAGGTAGGCGCCTTCAACTTTCTCGATGCGCTTCAGATGCGAGTGCGACCAGCCGAACGACGGTTTTTTCCGCGGTGGCAGCGCGGGTAGCGGGTGCGCCTCGGCTTCGCGTCGTGCGGCATCCTTCGCCTCTCGTTCCCAGTCGACCCAGGGCAGCGCGGTCGGCGCGTTGGATCCTTCCTGCGCTTCAGGTTCGCTCGGCGTGGCTGGCGTGGCAGGGGCCACCGGCTCGACTGCGGAAGGCTTGCGCCTGGGCGCTGCCGGGGGTGGCCGCTCGATCGGATGCGGCAGCAGCATCACGATCTGCATGGCCGGCGCGGGTTCTTCGCGACGTACCTCGAGAGTGCTGTGCCACAGGAGAGCGATCAATGCGACGTGCAGCGCGACGATCGCGAGCAATGCGAGCGTGCGGGTTCGATCCCACCTGAACGCCTGATCTCCGATCGCAAGCGCGGACACGAGCGATGGACCCCTGATTCAGCCGCGAAGGCTGCTTGGACCCGGGCCCGTGGCGCGAGTTCGCGCGCTTTGGGCGCAGCTCTGATCAGAGCAGCCTGGCGTCCAGTGTAATCGTGGTTCCCGCGAGCGCTTTCGAGACCGGGCAATTGCGCTTCGCTTCATCCGCCTGGTTGGCGAATGCGGCGGCGTCGATACCAGGAACTTCGGCCTCGGTCCGCAGCTCGATGCGCGTTATGGCAAAGCCACCGCCGCTCTGCTCGAGGTGCACTTGTGCGGTGGTGGCGATGCGCCTGGGCGTGAAGCCGGCTCTTCCGAGCCCGGCGGCAAGCGCCATCGAAAAGCAGCCCGCGTGCGCGCCGCCGATCAGTTCCTCGGGATTCGTGCCCTTGCCGTCCTCGAAGCGCGACGGAAACGAATAGCGTCCTTCGAACGCACCGCTGCCGAGCTTGATGTTGCCCTGGCCGTCACGCAGCCCGCCCTGCCACACCGCTTCTGCTTTGCGCACCGCCATTTCCATCACTCCTCTATATCGCGCATGAACCCGATCGACCGATGCGAGCGCGGATTCTCACACTACGCCACGGCCGGCGTCAGCATGAAAGATTTTCAGTTCTTGTCAGAGAAGAACGCGGCTCGGCGTAGGCACGCGGTGTGCCGGCGAACTTTCACCGCGATGCGCGGGTCACGCGACTATGCAACATGCGATCTGACCGTAGTCGCCCAGCAGCGACACCAGGAGGAGAGGATGGATTTCGAAGCGGCGATGAAGAATCCCGGCGCCACCTTCGGTACGCCGGAAGTGCTCGAGGTGACGAGGGACCTGAGCGCCGAGCAGAAGCGCGCGATCCTCATGCAGTGGAAGGATCAGCTGCGACAGCTCCAGACCGCGGATGACGAGAACATGGCCGGACCGGAGGAAGCAAACCATGGCGGGATCGCCGAGCTGCTCAAGCGCGTGACGACCGTGCTCGCGCGCCTCGATTCGTAGTGGAGGGCCAGGGTCGCGACGAAGCCCGATTTGCGCGAGGCCAACCCGGTCCCGGGCAAGCATCGCTCGAAACAAAAAAAGAGG
>DATBIF010000277.1:0-10390 GCA_036557045.1 Steroidobacteraceae bacterium | reverse complement strand
ATGAATGCCTCTACGGCCGTGGCCTTACTGAGCCCCGCCGGCTTGATCTCGAGCACCGCCTCGCCTTCCAGCAGCTCGAAGTCCGGCCGGAGGCCGGGCAACGTGCGCGCGAGCTCGACCTGCACGAGCTCCTCGAGATTGGGAACCTGGCGGAAATGCAGAGCGAGCGCCGCCCGCTTGTCCTCCAGCAGCAAACCCGGATGCCTCGCGACGAATTGCTCCAGGACGGCTCGGGCGCTCTCGAGCCGATTCTCTTCAAGAGTCTGCCGATGCACGATTCCGCGGGCATCGCGGCGTTCGAAACCGTGCACGCCGGCGGCGGGAAGCTGCAACGGCGCGAGCACTCTGTCGAGACTCTCGAGCGAGCGCCCGCTCACCAGGGCCAGCGCGCCCTGCACGCTGCGCGCGGCCGCGGCGAGGAGCTCGATCAGCTCATCGTCCACGTGGACGCCGTCCGGTGTGGCCGCGAAGTCGAGCAGCGTTCCGTCGACGTCGAGGAAGAAGCACGCATTCGCAGCCGGCAGCGGCGTGAGCGCCAGCGCGGCGTGCAGGCGGGTCATTTCATCGTCGCAAAGCGTGACCATGTAGTTTATAATATGCAACAATTCAGACACATAAACTAATACAGACGCATGCAGATGTCACGCGGTCACAACATGACGGCAAAGGTGTGGCCGTGAGAGAGAGTGCGGCTGCGATTCTTCCCGCGCTCACGGAACACGACGTCTACCTGTTCCGCCAAGGCTCGCACTTTCGTGCCTACGAGAAGCTGGGTGCTCACCCGGTCGCGGGCACGGGCAAGGGCAAGTGGGCGACGGCCGGCACCCATTTCGCCGTCTGGGCGCCCAACGCGGCGCAGGTGTCCGTGGTGGGGGACTTCAACGACTGGCGCCCGGGCGCTACTCCGCTCGCATCGCGCGCGGATGCCTCGGGAATCTGGAGCGGTTTCGCGCCGGAAGTTGGTCGCGGAACGCTCTACAAGTACCACGTGGTGTCGGGTTCGAACGGTTACCGTGTCGAGAAGAACGATCCGTTTGCCTTCTACTGCGAGGTGCCGCCAGGCACCGCTTCGGTGGTCTGGGACCTTGCTTATCAGTGGGGCGACGCGCAGTGGATGCGCGAACGTCACCGCTTCAACGCTCTCGATGCACCCTGGTCCGTGTACGAAGTCCATCTCGGCTCCTGGCGCCGCGTACCCGAGGAGGGTAATCGCCCGCTGAGCTATCGAGAGCTCGCCAGTGCGCTCGGCGACTACGTCAGCGACATGGGTTTCACGCACGTCGAGCTGCTGCCGGTGATGGAGCACCCGTTCTACGGCTCCTGGGGCTACCAGGTGACCGGCTACTTCGCGCCGAGCGCGCGCTACGGCACACCCCAGGACTTCATGTACCTCGTGGATCAACTGCACCAGCGCGGCATCGGCGTGATTCTCGACTGGGTGCCTTCGCACTTCCCGGCCGACGAGCACGGACTCGGGTATTTCGACGGCACATACCTCTACGAGCACGCGGATCCACGCCAGGGCTTCCATCCGGAGTGGAACAGCTCGATCTTCAATTACGGCCGTGCCGAGGTGCGCAACCTCCTCGCGAGCAGCGCGCTCTTCTGGCTCGACAAGTATCACGTCGACGGGCTGCGCGTCGACGCTGTGGCGTCGATGTTGTACCTCGACTACGGCCGCCGCCCGGGCGAGTGGATTCCGAACCGCTTCGGCGGGCGCGAGAACCTGGACGCGGTGTCATTCCTGCGCAGCCTCGACGAGGCGGTGTACCGCGATCATCCCGACGTGCAGACCATCGCCGAGGAGTCGACCGCGTGGCCGATGGTATCGCGCCCGACTTATGTCGGCGGCCTCGGCTTCGGAATGAAATGGAACATGGGCTGGATGCACGACACGCTGCAGTACTTCCAGCAGGACTCGGTCTACCGCAAGTTCCATCACGACAAGCTCACCTTCGGGCTCTGGTACGCATACTCTGAAAACTTCGTGCTGCCCCTGTCGCACGATGAGGTCGTGCACGGCAAGGGCTCGCTGCTCGGCAAGATGCCGGGTGACGAGTGGCAGCAGTTCGCCAACCTGCGCCTGCTGTACGGCTACATGTGGGCGCACCCCGGCAAGCCGTTGCTGTTCATGGGCGGCGAGTTCGGGCAGCGGCGCGAGTGGCAGCACGACGAGAGTCTCGAATGGCACGTGCTTCAGTATCCCCGGCACGCCGGTGTGCAACGCTGGCTCAAGGATCTGAACGCGCTGTATCGCTCCCTGCCGGCGCTGTACGCGCACGACTTTTCGCCGGCAGGCTTCGAGTGGGTCGACTGCCATGACAGCGAGGACAGCGTGCTGTCGTTCCTGCGGCGCGGAGCGACTCCGGCGGAAACGGTACTGATGGTGTGCAATTTCACGCCCGTACCGCGCGCCAACTACCGGCTGGGGGTACCGCTCGACGGACGCTGGGCCGAGCGGCTCAACAGCGATGCGCGCGAGTACGGTGGCAGCGGCTGCGGCAATCTCGGCGGAATCGAGGCCTCGCCGCTTCCGAGCCACGGGCGTTACTTCTCTCTCACGCTGCAGCTGCCGCCGCTCGGCGTGCTCTACCTCGTGCCGGAGTGAGGGGCGCATGACCCGTGCACGTGCCGTGATCGAGAACATCACGCCGCAGGTCGACGGTGGGCGCTTCGCCGTCAAGCGCGAGCAGGGCGATGTCGTCGTCGTCGAGGCGGACGTATTTGCCGACAGTCACGATCTCGTCGCCTGTGTGCTGCTGCACCGTCGCGATGCCGACTCCGAGTGGCGCAGCGCACCCATGGCACTCGTGGGCAACGACCGCTGGCGCGGTGAGTTCGTGGTCAGCGAGCTGGGCCGCTACGAATTCACGGTATCGGCCTGGGTCGATCACCTGGCGACTAAGCAGCGCGACATCGCCATCAAGACCAAGGCCGGGCAGGACACGCGCCTTGACGAGTTGCGCGGCGCACAGCTCAAGAGTGCCGGTGTCGACGCGGATACGGTCACGCGTCACGAGCCCGCCATTCCGGTCGAAGTGGAGCGCGAACGGGCACGCTTCTCGACCTGGTACGAGCTGTTTCCGCGCTCGGCCGGTTCGCCGCAGCAGCACCACGGGACCTTCGCCGATTGTGAAGCGCGACTGCCCTACATCGCCGCGATGGGTTTCGACGTCGTGTACCTGCCGCCGATTCACCCCATCGGGCTCACCGAACGCAAGGGTCCCAACAATCGCGTGGGCGGGACCGCGCACGACGTCGGCAGCCCCTGGGCGATCGGCGCGGCGGCCGGCGGCCACAAGGCCATTCACCCACAGCTCGGGAACCTCGAGGACTTTCGCCGCCTGGTGCGCAGTGCCGAAAAAGCCGGCATCGAAATTGCGCTCGACATTGCCTTCCAGTGCAGCCCCGATCATCCGTACGTACGCGAGCACCCGGAGTGGTTCCTGAAACGCGCGGATGGCAGCATCCAGTACGCGGAGAACCCGCCCAAGAAATACCAGGACATCTACCCGTTCTACTTCGAGTCACCCGCCTGGCGCGCGCTGTGGGAGGAACTGAAGAGTGTCGTCGATTTCTGGATCGAACAGGGTGTGCGCATCTTCCGCGTCGACAATCCGCACACCAAGCCGCTGCCCTTCTGGGAATGGCTGATTCGCGCGATCAGAAAGGAGCACCCCGACGTGATCTTCCTCTCCGAGGCTTTCACGCGGCCTGCGGTGATGTACCGGCTCGCAAAGCTCGGCTTCTCCCAGTCGTATACCTATTTCACCTGGCGCAACACCAAGCGTGAGCTGACGGAATACTTCACGAGCCTGTCGCGCCCGCCGGTGAGTGACTTCCTGCGTCCGAATCTCTGGCCGAACACTCCGGACATCCTTCCCGAATACCTGCAGTTCGGCGGTCGCTCGGCATTCATGGTGCGCCTGGTGCTGGCGGCGACCCTTGGCGCGAGCTATGGCATGTACGGCCCGGCGTTCGAACTGCTCGAGCGGCAACCTCGCGAACCCGGCAGCGAGGAATACCTCGATTCGGAAAAGTATCAGCTGCGCGCCTGGGATCTCGAACGTGCCGACAGCCTGCGCGGGCTCATCACGCGACTCAACCGGATCCGGCGCGAGCAGGTTCCCCTGCAAAGCGATCGCCACCTGCGCTTTCACCGCATCGACAACGATGCGCTGGTCGCGTATTCGAAGACATCGGCCGACGGCCAGGACGCGGTGCTCACCGTCGTGAACCTCGATCCACAGCATGTGCAATCAGGCTGGCTGGAGCTCGATCTCGATGCTCTCGGCCTGGGTGCCGAGCGCTCCTTCCAGGTGCACGATCTCATCACCGACGCGCGCTACCTGTGGCAGGGACCGCGAAACTACGTCGCGCTCGATCCCCACACATTGCCGGCGCACCTGTTCCGCATCCGGCGCCGGGTGCGCACGGAGCGCGACTTCGACTACTTCCTGTAGGGCCGCACGGATGAACGCACAACCGGCGGCCGCGCTCGCCCAAGATCCGCTCTGGTACAAGGACGCAGTCATCTACGAAGTGCACGTGCGTGCCTTCTTCGACAGCAACGGCGATGGCATCGGTGACTTCCGCGGACTGGTGCACAAGCTCGACTACATCCAGGATCTCGGCGTCAATACGATCTGGCTGCTGCCGTTCTACCCGTCGCCAGGCAAGGACGACGGTTACGACATCTCCGACTACCACAACATCCATCCGCAGTACGGAACGCGAGCCGATTTCAAGTATTTCGTCCGTGAAGCGCACCGCCGCGGCCTGCGCGTGCTCACCGAGCTCGTGATCAATCACACTTCCGACCAGCACCCATGGTTCGAAGCTGCGCGGCGCGCGCCGCCCGACTCGCCCAAGCGCAACTTCTACGTCTGGAGCAATGACGACAAGCGCTACGCCGGCACGCGCATCATCTTCACCGACACGGAGAGCTCGAACTGGACCTGGGACCCGGTGGCGAACGCGTATTACTGGCACCGCTTCTTCCGCCACCAGCCCGACCTCAACTTCGACAACCCCCACGTCGAGCGCGCGGTGCTGCGCATCATGCGTTTCTGGCTGGACCAGGGTGTCGACGGGCTGCGGCTCGACGCGATTCCTTACCTCGTGGAGCGCGAGGGCACGAGCAACGAAAACCTGCGCGAGACCCACGAGCTGGTCAAGCGCATCCGCCGCGTGATCGACGAGAGCTACGCGGACCGGATGCTCCTCGGCGAGGCCAACATGTGGCCCGAGGACGTGCGTGATTACTTCGCGGACGGCGATGAGTGTCACATGGCGTATCACTTTCCGCTCATGCCGCGCATGTACATGGCCATCGCGCAGGAGGACCGGCATCCGATCGTCGAGATCGTGGACCAGACCCCCGAGATCCCGCCGAACTGCCAGTGGGCGATCTTCCTGCGTAACCACGACGAGCTGACACTCGAAATGGTGACCAGCCGCGAGCGCGATTACATGTACCAGATGTACGCCGCGGACGGCCGCGCGCGACTCAATCTCGGCATCCGGCGCCGGCTCGCACCGCTCATGGAGAACGACCTGGAGCGCATCAAGCTGATGAACAGCCTGCTGCTGTCGATGCCCGGATCACCGATCATCTACTACGGCGACGAGATCGGCATGGGGGACAATTTCTA
This sequence comes from Steroidobacteraceae bacterium, assembly GCA_036557045.1. GTDB lineage: Bacteria > Pseudomonadota > Gammaproteobacteria > Steroidobacterales > Steroidobacteraceae > DATBVX01. Next base: position 4,736 of record DATBIF010000277.1, on the reverse strand, counting down.
CCTGGGCGATCGCAACGGCGTGCGCACGCCGATGCAGTGGAGTCCGGACCGCAACGCCGGCTTCTCGCGCGCCGATCCCCAGCAGCTGTACCTGCCGCCGATCATGGACCCGATCTACGGCTATGAGTCGGTCAACGTAGAAGCACAGCTGCGCGACCGTTCCTCGCTCCTCAACTGGATGAAGCGCATGCTGCTGGTGCGCAAGAGTTCACTCGCCTTCGGGCGCGGCACGCTGCGCTTCATCCGGCCGGGAAACCGCAAGGTGCTCGTCTACCTGCGTGAGCATGGGGAGGACGTGATCCTGTGCGTGGCGAACCTGGCGCGCTCCGCGCAGCCGGTGACGCTCGACCTCGCGGCGTTCAAGGGCATGGTGCCGACAGAGCTGCTGGGGCGAACACCATTCCCACCGATCGGCGAGCTGCCCTACTTTCTAACCTTGCCGAGCTACGGGTTCTACTGGTTCCGCCTGAGCCGCGATGCTCCCGCGCCCGCCTGGCACGAGGAGCGACTGCCACGCGAGGATCTTCCGGTACTGGTCCTGATCGACGGCTGGAACAGTTTCTGGCCGGCGCGCGTGAGTGCGTGGCGCAGCGCTTCCGCGACCCAACTGCGCACACGGCTCGAAGCGAGCGTGTTGCCCCCGTTCCTTGCGGCTCAACGCTGGTTTGCGGGCAAGGGCACGGAGATCACGCGCGCCGGGCTCGCCGAGCACGCGGCCTGGAACACGCCGGCGGGCCGCTGGGTGCTGGCGCTGCTCGACGTGGTGACGGCCGCCGGCACCACCGCGTATTTCGTGCCGCTGGTCATGGCGATGGAAGACACGGAGGAGGCTCGCTGCGCGAAGCTGCTGCCACACGCGGTAGCGCGCGTGCGCGAACAGGCCCAGGTTGGCGTGCTCGCGGACGCCACGGGCGATGAGAGTTTCGGTGCTGCCATCGTCGAGGCGATCGGCGCCGGCACCCAGAGCCGCGCGGAGCGCGGCTCGGTGCAGTTTTGGGCGACGGGTGCCTACACAGAGCTGCGCGGCGACACTGCCGCGAGTCTCAGTGCGAGCGCCGCGAAGGCCCAGGGGAGCAATACCAGCCTGCGCATCGGCGAGCGATTGTTTCTCAAGCTGTACCGGCGCCTGCAGCCAGGCGTGAGCGTCGAGCTCGAGATGGGCCGATTCCTCACCGAGGTTGCTCGCTTCCCGAACAGCGTGCCGCTCGCCGGCGCGATCGAGTATCGCGGCGATGACGGCAGCGGGTACACGCTCGGTCTCCTGCAGGCGTTTGTCCTCAACCAGGGCGACGGTTGGGACTACACCGTCAACTACCTCATGCGTTTTCTCGAGGATCAGGGCGCTGCGGGCGCTGTCATCCCGCAGGACGTGCATGGCGCATACCTGGGGCTGATGGAGACACTCGCCCGCCGCACGGCGGAGCTGCATGCCGCGCTGGCGCAGCCTTCCGACGATCCAGCGTTTGGCTCCGAGGCGGTGACAGCTGCGGATCTCGTCGCCTGGAGCGAGCGCGCGAGCGCGGAGCTCGACATGACACTGGAGATGCTGGCGGCGCCGACACGCCTGCCGGAAGCCGCGCGCGAAGACGCGGCACGGCTCGTGGCGCGGACTGCGGGACTGAAGCGCAAACTGGCTGAGCTCGCTGCACCCCCGGCCCCGCTCGAGCCAGCCGGCGTGCCGCCCTTCGGTCTCAAGATCCGCCATCACGGCGACTATCATCTCGGCCAGGTGCTGGTGCGGCGTAACGACTTCGTCATCGTCGACTTCGAGGGCGAACCAGACCGGCCGCTCGCGGAGCGACGCGCGAAGGGCACGCCGCTGAGAGACGTTGCGGGGATGCTCCGCTCCTTCAGCTACGCACGTCAGGCGGCCCTGGACCGTCGCGCCATGATGTCGCCGGAGGAGCGCAGCCGGTATGAGCCGCTGCTCGAGGCCTGGGAGCTTGCGACGCGCGCGACATTCCTGCGCGCCTACGACGAGGTGGCGCGCGCGGCCGGAATGTACTCGGACCTCGAGGCCGTGCGCCCGCTGCTGCAGCTCGCGGAGATCGAAAAGGCGCTGTACGAGCTGCGCTATGAACTGCAACATCGTCCCGAGCTCGTCACGCTGCCGCTGCGCAGCCTGCTCGCGCAGAGCGCCTGACGGAGCCCGGTGGCGTGAGGCGATCGACGCCAATCACGGCCGTATGGCCGGGAAAGCACTACCCGCGCGGTGCGAGCTGGGACGGCGAAGGGGTCAACTTCTCGCTGTTCTCCGCCAATGCGACCGGCGTCGAGCTGTGCATCTTCGACGCGCGCGGCCGCAGCGAGCTGCAGCGGATTGCGCTGCGCGAGCGCACCGATGGCGCCTGGCACGCGTATCTGCCGGAGGCGCGTCCCGGGTTGCTCTACGGCTACCGCGTGCACGGGCCCTACGATCCGGCGCTTGGCCACCGCTTCAATCCGCACAAGCTGCTGATCGAACCGTACGCAAAGCACATCGTGGGCGATCTGCGCTGGAGCGACGCGCACTTCGGTTACCGGGTCGGCCATCCGAAGGAGGATCTCTCGTTCGACCGCCGCGACGACGCGGCCGGCATGCCGAAGTGCTGCGTGGTCGATCCGGCCTTCACCTGGGGCGAAGATCGCCCGCCGCGTACACCGCTGCACGACACGGTGATCTACGAGCTGCATGTGCGCGGCATGACGATGCGTCATCCGGCGCTGCCGCCGGAGCTGCGCGGCACCTACGCGGGGCTCGCGACCGCGCCGGTCATCGACCACCTGCTGCGGCTCGGCGTCACCGCCGTCGAGCTGATGCCGGTGCATACCTTCGTCAGCGATCGGCACCTGCTGGCGCGCGGTCTGGGCAACTACTGGGGCTACAACACCATCGGTTTCTTCGCGCCGGACATGCGCTACAGCTCCACCGGGCGCATTGGCGAATTCAAGACCATGGTGAAGACGCTGCACTCGGCCGGTATCGAGGTGATCCTCGACGTCGTCTACAACCACACCGCCGAGGGCAATCATCTCGGTCCGACCCTGTGCTTTCGCGGCGTGGACAACGCGTCGTACTACCGCCTGTCGGGTGACGACGCCCGCCACTACGTGGATTTCACCGGCTGCGGCAATACGCTCAACCTGCAGCACCCGCGCGTGCTGCAGATGCTCATGGACAGCCTGCGCCACTGGGTGCTCGAGATGCACGTCGACGGCTTCCGCTTCGACCTGGCCTCGACCCTGGCGCGCGAATTGTTCGCGGTGGATCGGCTGGGCTCGTTCTTCGACACGATGGGCCAGGACCCGGTGCTGTCGCAGGTCAAACTCATCGCCGAGCCTTGGGACGTGGGCCCGGGCGGGTACCAGGTCGGCAACTTTCCGCCGGGCTGGAACGAGTGGAACGACAAGTATCGCGACACGATGCGCGCCTACTGGAAGGGTGACGGCGGCCTGATCGGCGAGTTCGCACGGCGCATCACGGGTTCGGCGGACCTGTACGAGGGCAGCGGACGCAAACCCCACGCCAGCATCAATTTCGTCACCTCGCACGACGGCTTCACGCTACAGGACCTGGTGAGCTACACCAGCAAGCACAACGAAACGAACGGCGAGCACAACCGCGATGGCCACGACCACAATCAGTCATGGAACTGCGGCGTGGAAGGACCGACGGACGATGCAGACATCAACGCACTGCGCATGCGCCAGAAGCGCAACCTGGTCGCGACGCTCCTCCTGTCGCAGGGCGTGCCGATGCTGCTCGGCGGCGACGAGCTCGGGCGCACGCAGCAGGGCAACAACAACGCTTATTGCCAGGACAACGACATTTCGTGGTTCGACTGGAATTTGTCAGATGAGCAGAATGCGTTTCAGGACTTCGTGGCGGACCTCATCGCGCTGCGCCGCCGCCACCCGGTATTCAGCCGGCGACGTTTCCTGCAGGAGCGCGACGGCGAGCACGATGTGCAGGAGGTCGGGTGGTTGCGGCCCGATGGCGCCGAGATGTCGGAGGGTGAGTGGCACCATGGCTTCGCCCGCTGCCTCGGAATCTATCTCGGCGGCAACGCCATCGAGCGCCTGGATCGCCGCGGCCATCCGGTCAAGGGCGACAGTTTCCTGATTCTCTGCAATGCGCACCACGAGACGATCCCATTTACGTTGCCGACGGAGCTCGTCCGCCAATGGGGCGTGGTTTTCGACACTGCAGAGGCTGGCGGCGCCCTGACCGATCGGGTACTCGAAGCCGGGGCACCCTATCCGCTGCAAGGCCGATCGCTGGTATTGCTGATGGCGCTCGCACCGCAAGCCGGGCGCCGTGGTCTGCGCGATCTCTTCCTGGGGCGCGGTCGGTGAGTGCGCGCCATCAGCACGAGATGCCCTTCGGCGCGCAGATCCTGCCAGACGGTCGAGTGCGCTTTGGTCTGTGGGCACCGGCGGCAGGGAGCGTGGATCTCGTGCTGGAGGAGTCCGGCGCGCTGCTCCGCATGGAGGCGTGCGAAGACGGCTGGTACCGGCTCGTCACCGCTTCAGCGCGCGCGGGCAGTCGCTATCGCTTTCGCATCGACGGCGCTCGATCGGTCCCCGACCCGGCCGCACGCGCCAACGACGGCGTGCATGGCGCCAGCATCGTGGTCGATCCGCGCGCGTACGCGTGGCAGGCGAGCGCCTGGCGCGGCCTGCCCTGGGAGCGGGCGGTGCTTTACGAACTGCATGTCGGCACGTTCACGCGCGAGGGGACGTTTCGCGCATTGCAT
>DATBIF010000276.1:0-2068 GCA_036557045.1 Steroidobacteraceae bacterium | reverse complement strand
GCAGCCGCGTGGACGGCGCGGACGTGGTGGAGCGGGCGGCGCTCGTCGCGCATCCCAAGGAACGCGCAGAGCACGTGATGCTGGTCGACCTCGAGCGCAACGACCTCGGGAAGATCTGCGATGCCGGCACGGTGCGCGTCGATGAACTGATGGTGCTCGAATCCTACGCGCACGTGCATCACCTGGTGTCGAACGTGCGCGGCCGGCTGCGCGCTGGAGTGACGCCGGCGGCGGTGCTGCGCGCCCTCTTTCCCGGCGGAACCATCACCGGGTGCCCGAAGATTCGCTGCATGCAGATCATCGCCGACCGAGAGCGCGCCGGGCGCGGCGCCTACACCGGCTCGATCGGCTATCTGAATCGCGACGGTACGGGCGACTTCAACATTCTCATCCGCACCCTGACGATGAGCGGCAACGAAGTGCGCTTTCGCGCAGGCGCGGGCATCGTCTCTGACTCAGAGCCCGAGCGCGAGCTGGAAGAGACACGCGCGAAGGCACGCGGCCTGTTGCGTGCGTTCGGAGAAGCGACGTGATCAGGCGCACCTGGGTCAATGGCGTTGAACAGAATACGATCTCTGCGAGCGATCGCGGATTGCAGTTCGGCGATGGCCTGTTCGAAACCATGGCGCTGATCGGGGGAAAGGTGCGGCACGTGGAGCGCCATCTCGATCGACTCACGCTCGGCTGCGAACGCCTCGGCATCCCTTGCCCGCGGCGCGCCGAGTTGCTCGATGAGTTCTCACGGTTCGCCGGCGCTGAGGGGCGCGCAGTTCTGAAACTCGTGCTCACACGCGGCGTGAGTGAGCGCGGCTATCGGATTCCAGAGTCGCTGCAGCCCACGAGGATTCTGAGCCTCAACGACTGGCCGAACTACCCGGCCGAGTGGTGGGAGCAAGGAGTGAAGGTGCGCTGGTGCAAGACGACGCTCTCCGGTCAGCCGGCCCTTGCCGGTCTCAAGCACCTCAACCGTCTCGAGCAGGTCCTCGCCCGCCGCGAGTGGTCGGATCCAGACATCGCCGAAGGACTGATGTGCGACAGGCGGGGATACCTGATCGGAGGCACGATGACCAACGTCTTTCTCGTGCGTGGCAAGACGCTCACGACACCACGTGTGGATGAGTGCGGCGTCGCCGGCACCATGCGCACGACGATCCTGGAGCTTGCGAATGCGCTGGGGCTCGAGGGCGCGGTGCAAGAGATAGCCGGCGTCGACGTCGCGAAAGCAGAGGAAATGTTCCTGACGAACGCCCTCATCGGCGCGTGGCCGGTACACCAGCTCGGTGAACTGCGCCTGCCGCGGAGCACGGTGACGCGCCAGGTGCAATCCGTGCTCGCCAGCAGCTCGCCGAATCGATTCCGCGCCTGAGGTCACGATCAGGACGTTCTGGCGCGATCAGTAGTTGTGCGTATGTCCCACATTTCATGCACCCGTCACGATACGAACATGGATCAGCCGTGAGCTCCCGCGCGCCGTCGGACGTTCTTGCGTCGCGCTGCCGCCGCCCGCGGCGTGGACGCGGCGGGGGCCGGGGTCCAGGGCTCACCGGTGCATTCCTCGATGTAGCGACGAATCAGGCGTCGCAGCACCTGCGAAGGCGTCGCATCCTCCTCCGCACACAGGCGCTCGAACACGGCCTTCTTGCGCGGATCGACGAGGATAGTCAGGCGGGCGGTGCGATCTTCGAGGGCCAATGTCTTCTCCGGACGCGGGCGACAGGGCAGTACACTGCGATTATAATCCAGCGCACAACCAACTCACATCACGTGTGACGTCCCTGATCAGCTCGCCGCTCAGCGCCTGCCTCGTGGTCCTCGGCTTGTGGGGGCTCATCGGGCTCGCGGGCCTGTTGCGGCCGAAAAGCATCCGCATCGTGGGGCGCACGCTGTTTCCGGTCGGTGCACTCTGCGGCGTGGCGCTTGCGGTGTTCGCCGCGTTGAGTCTGGGCTCGCCGCCCGAGCGCGCAGTTCTCGTCATCGGCCTGCCCGATCTGCCGATGCACGTGCGCCTCGATGCGCTCACCGCGTTCTTCCTCGTGCTGCTCGGTGGCGCATCGGCCGGCATTTCGAT
>DATBIF010000275.1:0-1674 GCA_036557045.1 Steroidobacteraceae bacterium | reverse complement strand
GGTGTCCGCACTCATCGACGCGCTTCGACTCGAGAATCCGCGTAAGTGATCGTGCGAGATTGATAGGTCTGACACAATTCGCTCCGACGACCATCCTGCGCATTGCGTTACATGGTTGGCAGCATGCGGGGATGTCCCAGTAGCTGTTGAAATTTGAGGAGCGGCGGCTCCTCACTGGTCGTGCTATACGACCGGTGACAAGCCAGGGCGATGAGCCCGCCAATAAGGAGCCGCCATGAAACGGAAGTCTCGCATAGCCCCACCTGTTCCCCAAGTCGAATCCCCGCTGCGTCATCTGCCGCTCGTCGATCTGCTCGTGGACACGAAGACCGAGCTGTTGGAATTGGCGCTGCGATCGGGGCTGAAGGTCTTCACCAGCATGCTCGAGGAAGATCGCACGGCCATCTGCGGGCCGCGGTATGCCCACGCGCCGGAGCGGCCGGCGAGCCGAGCTGGCACCACGCGCAGCGAAGTCGTCCTCGGTGGTCGGAAGGTCGCGATCCAGCGTCCGCGCGTGCGCACGGCTACCGGCGAGGTCGCGTTGCCCACGTTTGAGGCGATGGCGGCCACCGATCCTCTCGACCGGCGCGTAGTCGAGCAGATGCTCGTGGGCGTGGCCACGCGGCAGTACGCGCGGAGCCTGGAGCCGGTCGGTCCGGAGATGACGACCCGCGGCATGAGCAAGAGTGCGGTCAGCCGGCGTTTCGTCGCCCGGACGACGGCGCAGCTCGCAACCTGGCAGAGCGCGCCGCTCGACGGCCTCGACCTCGTCGCGCTGCTGATCGACGGCGTCCATCTCGGCGATCACTGCCTGATCGTCGCCCTGGGGATCGCCGCCGATGGCCAGAAACACGCCCTCGGGCTCTGGGACGGGTCGACCGAGAACGCCACTGTGTGCCAGGGGCTCCTCACAAGTCTCCAGAGTCGCGGGCTGCGCACCGACCGCAGCCTGCTCGTGATCCTGGATGGCTCGAAAGCGCTGCGCAAAGCCGTGCGCGCAACCTTCGGCGACGCCGCGCTCGTCCAGCGGTGCCAAGTGCACAAGATGCGCAACATCCTCGAGTATCTCAGCGACCGGCAGCGGCCCTGGGCGCAAGCGATCCTGCGCCGCGCCTACCAGAGTACCGACGTGAAGACCGCGCAGCGGCTGCTGCTCGACCTCGCGAAACGTCTCGAGACGGAGCATCCCAGCGCCGCCGAGAGCGTCCGGGAAGGACTTGACGAGACCCTCACCGTACTCACGCTCAATCTCTCCGCGCGCCTGCGTCGCTCGCTGGCCACCACCAATGCTGCGGAGAGCCTGATCAGTCGCACGCGGCACGTGAAGCGCAACGTCAAGCGGTGGCGCAACGGACAGATGATGCTGCGGTGGGTGGCCGCCGGTGTCCTCGAAGCCGTGAAGGGCTTCCGTCGCGTGAAGGGATATGCTGACATGCCGATGCTGGTCGCCGCGCTCCGCGCGCGTGATCGCCAGCTCGGGCTGAGCGTCGCTCAGGAGGAGCGGCAGATCGCGTAGTCGTCAACCGAGCCGCCGCTGAATTTCAACAGCCGGAGGGACATCCCCGGCGATAGCGTCGCGCAAGTTTGTCGTGAAGCGCCGATCGCGCGCGGCTGGCAGTCCGTCTTTCGTGTTCTCGATGATAAGCTGACGAAGCTTGTCCGAGAGTTGCCAGC
>DATBIF010000274.1:0-3489 GCA_036557045.1 Steroidobacteraceae bacterium | reverse complement strand
CGCCGCGCTAATGCAGTCGCCAGTCGCGGCTCTCGAGAATCTCGATCAGTCGTGCCAGGAAATCCGACGCCAGTCGGCCGTCGGCCACGCGGTGATCGACTGTCAGGGTGAGAGCGGAGAGCGGCCGGACCTCGATCGCCCCGTTCCTCGGCACCGCGCAGTCCCGTTGTCGCCCGACCGCCAGGATGGCTGACTGGGGCGGGTTGATGAGCGCCGTGAAGCGGTCCGGGCCGCGCGCACCCAGGTTCGACAGACTGAGCGTCGCGCCTTCCAGCTCCTCGCGTTTCAACCGCCCCGCGAGTGCGCGTGCGACACAGTCGCGTCGCCGCTGTGCGAGGTCGGCCAGGCCCAGCTGCTCGACATGGTGAAGCACCGGGACCAGCAGGCCGTTCTCCACCGCAACGACGAGGCCAATATGCGCGCCGTTCGCAGGCACGAGACGCGCGTCCGGCGAATCCGGCTCACCCGAGAACGTCGCATTCAGCGTGGGAACCTCCATCAGCGTGCGCGCGAGTGCCTGCAGGAGGAAGTCGTTGACTGAGAGCTTGGGCGCATCTGCCGGGATCGCAGCGCTCAACTCCTGGCGCACGGCGTTGAGCGATGTCCAGTCGACCGTGCGTTCCACGAAGAACTGCGGAATCGTGGCGTTGCTGAGGGTCATCGCGCGCGCCAGCGCGCGGCGCATGGGTGCGAGTGCCGGCGTGGAGGGCGTGCCGGACAGAGTCGCTTGTGCAACGGGTGAATCGATCGCGCGCTTCACATCCTCGAGCTGTACGCGGCCTCGCGGCCCTGACCCCGTGATGGCGCCGAGATCGACGCCATGCTCGACGGCGAGTCTGCGTGCCACCGGGGAGCTGCGGATGCGATCGGCAGCAACAGCGGCCTGGTCCGACTCGCGGGATCGTGGGGCAAACGAAGTGCGCTGTGCATCGGCCGCCGATCTGTCCGGCGAGGCCGCGGGAGTCGACGCGATCGCGGAGGTCGGCGCCCCGACGTGAGCTGCGTCCTGCGCTTCGATGCGCGCGATCTGATCGCCGACGCTCGCTTCCTCGCCGACCTGCACCAGGATCTCGACCAGGCGGCCCGTGGCGGTCGATTCGATTTCGACCACGGACTTCTCCGTTTCGACTTCGACCAGCGGTTCTCCGAGCGCCACCGTGTCGCCGATGTTCTTGAGCCAGCGCGTGACCCGCACGGCCTCCATCACGAGACCGACCTTGGGGATCTCCTGTGTGACGAGTGCCAAGGCTTACTCCGGTGACTCGAGACCGAGGAGTTCGTGCACGCCGCGCACGATCGCACCGCTCCCGGGAAGCAACGCGTGCTCGAGCTCCGGAGCGAACGGGATCGGCGCAAACGGGCACCCGACGCGCGTCACGGGCGCATCGAGCTCATCGAACAGCTCCGTCCCAATGCGTGCGGCGATCTCGGCGCCCACGCCGCCGTTGCGCACGGCTTCGTGAGCGATCAGCACCCGATGCGTCCTGGCGACGGACGCGGCGATCGTCGCCATATCCAGCGGCAACAGCGTCCGCAGGTCGATGACCTCGACCGAAATGCCGCCCGTGGCGAGCTGTTCCGCGGCATGCAGCGCATCCTTCACCATCGCGGAATACGCGATCAGCGTGACATCGCCCCCTGGACGCACCACCCGCGCCTTGCCGATTGGCGGCAGCTCAGCATCGGCGAGCGCTTCCTTCATCGTGTAGAGGCGCTTGTGCTCGATGAAGAGGACCGGCTCGCCGAGCCGGATCGAGCTCTTGAGGAGGCCATAGGCCTCAGCGGGCGAGGAGGGCGCGACCACGACGAGCCCGGGGACGTGGATGAACCACGCTTCCAGGCTCTGCGAATGCTGTGCCGCTGCGCCGCCTGCGGCGCCCGCTTGCGTGCGAACGACCAGTGGAACGGCGAGCTGACCGCCTGACATGTAGCGGTACTTCGCGGTCTGATTCACCAGGCAGTCCATCGACAAAGTCGCGAAGTCGATGAACATGATCTCGAGCACGGGTTTCAGGCCGCACAGCGCCGCACCCGTCGCGAGGCCGGTGATCGCCGCTTCGCTGATCGGCGTGTTGCGCACGCGCTGGTCGCCGTGCTTCTGCGCGAGTCCCCTGGTGACGCCAAATGCACCACCCGCAGCGACATCTTCGCCCAGCAGGTAGACCGAGCCATCACGCGCCAGCTCTTCGTCGAGCGCGCGCCGCAGGATCTCGATGAACGTATGCTCCATGCTCAGCCCGGGATCGCGTTGAGAGAAGGTGAGCGATAGACGCCGTCGAGCACGGTGGCGGGATCGGGACGCGGCGCGGCGCGTGCGCGCTCGACCGCCTGCTGAACCTCCTGCCTGGCGCGCAGACCGATGGAGTCCAGATCGGCCTCGTTGACGCCGAGCTCGATGAGCTGACGCTTGAGGCGCTCGATCGGGCATTTCGCGCGGACCGCAGTGAGCTCTTCTTTCGACCGATACTGCTGCGCGTCGCCGACGTAGTGGCCCGCCATGCGAAACGTCATGCATTCGAGGAGGTAGGGACCTTCGCCCCTGCGCAACAGATCGATCGCATCGCGCGCAGCTTCGTACACTGTTGGCAGATCGTTGCCGTCGATGGTCTTTGTCGATATGGCATAGGGTGCGGCGAAGCTGCTCACGTGATTCACATTCGAGTGCTCCTCGCGACTGGTGAATTCGGCATAGCCGTTGTTCTCGCACACGAAGAGCACCGGCAGCCGCCACAGCGCGGCGAGGTTGAGGGTCTCGTGGAATGCGCCCGCGCCCGTCGCACCGTCACCGAAGAACACGACGCTGATGTTGCGCTCGCCCTTCGCCTGTGCGGCCCAGGCGGCACCGGCAGCGAGCGCGAGGTTGCCGGCGACCACGCCGGTGGCCCCCAATACTCCGTTGGAGCCATCGACGAGGTGCATCGAACCGCCTCGCCCGCGACACAGGCCGCTCTCCCGGCCGAGGATCTCGGCGAACGTGGCCTCGAGGTCGCTCCCCTTCGCGAGCACGTGACCGTGTCCGCGATGGCTGGTGAAAAGCACATCTTCCCGGGACAGATGCGCACAAACACCAACCGCCACGGCTTCCTGGCCCGTAGACAGGTGCGGAAACCCGGGAATCTCGCCCGCGGCGGCGAGCCGTTGCACGTGACCCTCGAACAGGCGAATGCGCCACAGGGCGTGATACATCCGCTTCCAGTCATCGTTGGTGGGTGCTGTCACTCGCGAGTCCCCGGTTCTTAAATTTCATTAATACCGTGTGGCGTGCCGGATTACTCCATCGTCGGAGAAATGATAGGTAAGATTCGCCGTCGCGCGCCAGATTTCGGCGCGCCCAGTTTATCCGACCGCTCGATGCAGCGACTGCCGATGGCGACTCCTCACACCAAGACGACCGCTCCCGGACAGACCCAGGCCGACCCCACGGCAGCACTCATCCGCGGGCGCACGTGTTACGAACGCCGCGAGTGGAACGATGCCTTCGAGGCACTC
>DATBIF010000273.1:0-6849 GCA_036557045.1 Steroidobacteraceae bacterium | reverse complement strand
AGCGACGCGCCGCATCGTCGCGCAAGCGCCGAATACCCGCGTGCTGATGCTGACCGCACACGACTCCGAACAGGTCGTCCGCGAGGTCCTCGATGCAGGTGCTCTCGGTTACCTGCTCAAGTCCGATGCGGGGCACGAGCTGGTCGCCGCGATCCAGGCGCTGCTCGATGGCAAACCGTACTTCACTTCGAAAGTGGCGCGCATGATTCTCAAGGGTTACCTGAACACGGGCGCCGCCGCGGTGGGTCTCGGAGCGAGCTTGTCGCCGCGCGAGCGTGAAATCGTGCAGCTCCTGGCGGAGGGGCGCACCAACAAGGAAGTCGCGCGCCGGCTCGGCATCACCGTCAAGACCGCGGAAACTCATCGCAACAACATCATGAAAAAAATGGGGTTCGAATCGCTCGCGGATCTGGTGCGCTACGCGGTCCGCAACCGCATCGTCGACGCCTGAACGAACCCGTCGCACGGCTACGTAGTCCTCCGTCGGCCGCTACAGAACAACCCGCATTCGCATCTTGGCGCGGTGCAGCTACTGTCGCCCGCCAATTCCCGCTCCCCCGGTGTCACGGATGGCTGACAGGCGCGCAACAATCAGATCGCTCCCGATGCGTGACTTCGCGATGCGCAGTCGCACGCGCTGCACGCCCGTGCACGCGAGCAGCGCGCAGGCCGGCGCTCGCTCGGCCGCTGCACGCGTCGAGCCCGGCAGCGCGCGCGTCCTCGCGGAGGATCCGTGTCTCGATCAGCTCCTGCTCGAGTGGTACGGCAACGAGAATGGCGATGCGATCGTCATCATTTCGCACGCGGGCACGGTGGCGCACGCCAACGATCGTTTTCGCAGCCTGTGGAACCTGGACTCCGCTTCGCGCCTGAGTGTCGAGGCCGACGTATGGAACGCGGTGCTGCGTTTCGTCGATGAGCCCGAGACGGTGCAGGACATGATCACCGCTTTCGGCCTCGATCCGGTCGCGGCCGCCAAGTGGACCTGGAAGATGACCAGCGGTCGCCTGGTGGAATGCCGCACGGCACCGCTCAACGACGACGGCGGCAGCCGCGAGAGCCGCATCTGGTCGTTCCGCGAGATCAACGATGAAGAGCCGGGCGACGAGCAGGCCCTGCACGCGCAGCGCCTGGAAGCGATCGGCACCGTCGTGTGCCAGCTCACCCACGAGCTCAAGAACGCGCTCGCGCCGATCATCGGCGCCGTCGAGCTCGCGCAGCTCTCGTTGCCCGACAACCATCGCGCCCACAATCACCTGGGGCAGATCGTGCGCGCCACCTCGCGCGCCGGCGACCTCGCGCAGAAGATCCTCGCCTTCGGCAGCAACGGTGCCGAGCCACGCGAGCGCCACGATCTCGGCGTCATCGTGCGCGAGTCGCTCGACCTGCTGGCCGCGGCTCTGCCGCGCAACGTGCGCATCGAGACGCGCATCGACACGGCGCCGCCGGTGCTGGTGAGCGCGCGCGAGATCCAGCAGATCCTGATGAACCTGTGCATCAACGCCTGGCAGGCGATCGAACCGGCGGCAGGCACGATCACCATCAGCGTGAGCGAGGATCGGGTCGAAGCGGGCGGCCTGGACGGGGAGCTCGTGCCGGGCAGCTACGCGCGCCTGTCGGTGCGCGACAACGGCTGCGGCATGGACGAGCAAACCCTGCAGCGGATCTTCCAGCCCTTCTTCACCACGAAGCCTGCCGATGCCGGCACCGGCCTCGGTCTCGCGGTCGTCAGGTCGATCGCCGATGCGCATGGCGCGGCGATCTCGGTCGAGAGCGCGCCGGGTCGCGGCACCGCATTCCACGTCAGCTTCCGCGCGGCGTAATCACTGCCGCCCGTGTCGCGCTCAGGCCAGCGCGAACAACAGGTCGACGAACGAGCGCACCGCGCCGTCCATTCCCGCGAGCTTCGGGTTCTTCGAGTCGACGAGGTAATACTCGTCCGGCGCGTGTGCGCGCGCTCCGTGTCCCATGCCGTGATGAATCGCCGCGAGCCTGAGCGGCGCACCCGTGAAAACGTAACCGGGCCAGGAACCGCCGCGCCGCGGCCACATGATCGGATCGATGCCTGCGTTTCGATACACGGTCCTCTGCGCCTGCACGAGCCTTGCATCGACGGATGTCGAAGTGGGATCGTAGCCGCCGCTCGGATTCACTTCGATGTCGCCATAGCCGCGGCTCGCCAGGTGCGCCTTGAGTTTCGCGACGGTGTCCTCGAAGGTCATGTCGGGCACGAGTCGCAGGTCGAGTTTCGCCGCGGCCCGGTGCGGCAGGATCGTCATGCCTCCCGGCCCGGTGTACCCGCCGACCAGTCCTTCGATGTTCACGGTGGGTCGGCTGCAAAGATCTTCGAGCGCCTGGCGCCAGCCCGTGTCGCGCGCCCAGTGTTCCACGCCGAGCGATTTCTTCGTGGTCTGCTCGCTGATGCGCTGCGCAGCCACGTCGAGCATCTGCTTCTCGGCCGCCGAGATCGGCTTCACCATGGCCATCAGGCCCTCGATCGCCGGGTCGCCCTTCGCATCGATGAGCGTGTTGAGTGCCTGCACCAGGTGCCACGCGGGGCTGTCGACCCGCGCGCGATTCGACGAGTGAATGTCCTTGAGCGGACCGCGGCCCCACTTCTCGCCGCTCGCGACCAGTTCCGCTTCCACGACGCCCTTCGCTCCCAGCGAGATCGTGACGGTGCCGTCGCGATCCTGCGCCGCATCGGGCATGAAGATGCCGTCGCACTTCTCGAGCGCCGCGCGCACGTTGGGCGCGAGCACCAGTTGCCTGATGTGCGGCGAGCCGATCTCCTCCTCGCCCTCCGCGACCAGAACCAGGTTCACCGGAACCTTGCGCTTTGCGCCGCGTATCGCATGCAGTGCCGCCAGGAAAGACGACTCCGGGCCCTTCTGATTCACGGCGCCACGACCCATCACGACCGAGCCAAGGTCGGGCATCTCGACGACGCGCGCCTCGAACGGCGGCACCGACCATTCCTGCCCCTCGACCTGCTTGACGTCGTACATGAAGTACACGCCGAGCGTACGCTTGGCGCCCGCATCCAGTGTTGCGAAGATGCCCGGATGCCGGTCGGTGGCGATTTTATCGACCTGCTGAAAGCCCGCATCCCGCAGCAGCCCCATCGTGAACGCGCAGCTCTGGTCCACCTCGTTGTTCTCGGCGGCGATGCCGTAGTGGCGAATCCACTCCTGCAGTCGCGCCACGGCTTCCGCGTGACGCCGTTCCACTTCGGAATAGATCGGTGCGAGATTCGCGGCGGCATAGGCGCGCTGCGCCAGCCACAGTGCGGCGCTCGTTCCGGCCGCCCCGGCCACAAAGTCACGACGGGAGATGGTGTTCACGGTGTGAAAGTCCTCTCAGGTGGTGGCCGCGACATCGACCAGCAGCTTCACGCCCTCCTGGCGATGCAAGCGCTCGAACCCGTCGCGGATGAGCTGCGCGAACCGAATCTTCTCGACCCAGCCGTCGGGCGGATAGGCGCCAGCGGCCATCTCGGCGATGACACTCGGGAAGGCGCCGCAGGAGAGCGCCACGCCGGTGATGCGCGCCTCCGACATCAGGATTTCCATCGGATGGATCTGCAGCGGCTGCGTATGGATCGCGACCACGACGACGTTGCCGTCGACAGCGGTTGCGCGCAGCGCGGCCTGGAACGCCGCAGGCACACCTGCGGCGTCTACCGATGCATCGACGCCGCGTCCACCGGTCAAGTCGCGCAGCGCGCTGACGACATCCGCGTCGCGCGGGTCGAGCACCTGGCTGGCGCCAAGCGCCTTGACCACCGCGCGACGCGCCGGCGATGGGTCAACCATGATGACCTTCACGCCACGCCGGCGCAGGGTGAGCAGCACACCGATGCCGATCGGACCCGCTCCGTGCACCGCCACTGTCTGCCCGGCCTCGACACGGCAACGATTGACCGTGCTCCAGGCGATGGCCATCGGCTCGATCAACGCGCCCTCGGCCGGCGAGATGCTCTTCGGGAGCTTATGCGCCATCGAACGGCGCACCACGGTGTATTGCGCCAGCCCACCGCCGCTACGGTTGTAGCCGTGGAAGGCGAGCAAGCCGCAGTGGTTGTACTGCCCGGCGCGGCAGAACAGGCACCGCCCGCAGGTCTCCACCGGCTCCACCGCGACGAGATCGCCGCGCTCCAGGTCCTCGATACCCGCACCGGTCTCTACGACGATGCCGCTCAGCTCGTGACCGAGGATCACCGGGTTCTTGACCCCGGTGAGCGGATGCGGATCTTTGGCGCGCGTGGTGATCGGACCGTCGTAGTACTCGTGCAGGTCGCTGCCGCAGATGCCGTTGAACTGTACGCGCAGCTTGACTTCGCCCGGCCCGGCAGTGGGCTCGGGCACCTCTTCCAGCCGCAGGTCTTCACGCCCGTAAAAAACCGCTGCACGCATCGGCCAGAACCTCCTTGTCAGGCGCCCGCGGCGCCGAGCTGCGCAGCGTGGTGGCGCAGGTGATCTTCCATGAAGGTGGAGATGAAGTAGTAGCCGTGGTCGTAGCCTTGCTGCATGCGCAGCGTCAGCGCAGTGCCTGAAGCACGGCAGCTCTCGGCGAACACCTGCGGGTAGAGCTGCTCGGCGAGGAATTTGTCAGAGCTGCCCTGGTCGATGAGGATCGGCAATGCGAAGCGCCGCCGCGCGACCAGAACGCTGGCGTCGTACTCCTCCCAGTCCTTCTGGTTGGCACCGAGATAGCCGCCAAAGGCCTTCTTGCCCCACGGGCAACGTATGGGCGCCGCGATCGGGGCGAAAGCCGAGACCGAGCGATACAGGCCGGGAGCGCGCAGCGCGCTGACGAGGGCACCGTGACCGCCCATCGAGTGACCGAAGATTCCCTGCGACTCGCGCCGCACGGCGAAGCTCTCCTGCACGATGCTCCGCAATTCCTGGTTGACGTAGCTGTACATGCGATAGTGCTGCGACCATGGTTCCTGCGTCGCATCGACGTAGAAGCCTGCCCCCAGCCCGAAGTCCCAGCTCGCGTCATCACCGGCAATGCGCGCCTGCCGCGGACTGGTATCGGGGGCAATCAACATGAGGCCGAACTGCGCGGCGAGCCGCTGCGCGCCGGCCTTGATCATGAAGGTCTCCTCGGTACAGGTGAGTCCCGCGAGGTAATAAAGGGCCGGCACCGGACCGGACCTGGCCTGCGGCGGCAGATACACGGAGAAACGCATCTCGGTGCGGCATTCGACCGAGGCATGCGCGTAAAAACGCTGAACTCCTCCGAAGCAGGCGTGCTCGGAGATGACTCGCAGCTCTGTCATGGCGCTACACCATTTCCTTCAACACCAGCGTGGTGTCATGCGGCTGGCCGCCGCGTTCGTACTCGATCCGGATCTTAGTGCCGGGCGCATCGGTCTTGAAGCGTGTCCGCAGCGCCGGCAGCCCCACTTCGCTGGCGGCCTTGCCGTCCACGCGGCGGATGCGATCGCCCACCTTGAGGCCCGCCGTCTCGGCAGGGCTCCCGGCGATGACGTCCAGGACCTCGTAGCCATTTTCGGCCGCGTTGATCCAGAGGCCGCTGCGATCGAAGACATCGGGCTTGGCGTAATTGGAATTGGGCTCGAAGTAGATGACCTGGTTGCCGTAGTCGAAGACCAGGTTGAAGCGCTTGAGCACGCCGGCACCGACGTTGCCCGCGACATATTGATCGGTGAATGCGCCCTTGGTCTGCAGCGTCAGCTCCGTGACGGGATTCTCGATCGAGACACCGCCGAGCTTGAGCACCTTGGCGCGGGTCACGGCCGAACGCGACGCGCCACCCACGCCCCAGCCGGTGACGCCCTCGATGCGCGGCCGGTATTTCTCCTTCAATCCGTTCTTCTCGACGAAGGGGCCGAGCAGATCGAGCGATGAGCGGCTTCCGGTGTCGATGTCGAACTTGCCCGCGATGCCATCGATCTCGCCGTCGACCTGCGGAATGTGCTCGTTGAATTTGAAAGGCACGGCCGTGCCCGTGCCCGTGTACTTGAAGTTGCCGGGTTCGAGCAGTATCAGGCGGCTGTTCTCATAGTCGACGCGCACTATGAAACGCCTGAACACCTCGTAGCCGATAACGCCCTGCCCCGGCACACCCTCCACCTCCGCGAACGATTGCATCGGGAAGGCGTAGAACACCTGGTTGCTGAGGTAGGCCGCGCCGATGTCGGCTTTCGCGATCTTGACGATGCCGATGTCCACGGACTTCTCACCGACGCCCGCGCCTTCGAGCCGTCCCTGGGACTCGATCCCGAGCTCCGCGGCGAGCTCGGGCGTGACGATGTTGGCGCCACCGGTATCGCACAGCAGCCGATAGGGGCCCCGGCCATTGAGGCGCACGTCGATGTAGATGTGATTGTTCGCGAGCACGAAGGGCACGCTGGTCGAGGCGCCGCTCGCAAATCCGAAGTCACGTGGCGGTGGCGGCGGCATCGCGAAGACCGTCGTCGCGACGTTGTCGAAGGTCTGCGCCACGAGGGTGAGATGCGAATCGTATTTCTCCTCACCCGTGTTCACGCGCACGGTGTGTGCGATTTTCACGCTGCCGACGACGCTGTAGTCACTGAAGTACGCCGTAACGGTACGGATTGCGGTCTTTTCGACCGTGCGCGTGATGAAATAACTCGCGGCGTCGATCCACAGCTCGAACGGACGCCCTCCCGCTGGCGTCACACTCAGCACGTGGACCTTGCGGCCCGAGTCGTCGTCTTCACGCAGATACTTGATCTCGCCGGGCCGGCGATGCGTCCAGTAGGAGTACGTACGACGATAGGCCTCATTGGCCGCGGCCTGGCGGCCGTCCTCCGTGTCCTCGACGCGCAGTTGCCCGGAAGTATCCTGTTCCCAG
>DATBIF010000272.1:0-6617 GCA_036557045.1 Steroidobacteraceae bacterium | reverse complement strand
GTCGAGAACATGCTCGGCGAACGCTTGCAGCCGCCCCGGCTGAACCGTGGCGCGCCGCGCCGCAATCCACAGCAATCCGAAGACAATGAACCCGACGATGCCCGAGACGATCAGAGTGTCGAGGTGCAGCGTCCAGAACGGTGAATCGCCGATCTTGAGCGTGAGATTCTGGAGATGATGGCCGATGTATTCGTTGGCGTTTGGGGCTTGTTCAGCGGACATGATGTTCTTCATCCAGACGTCAACTCATTCCATCCCGACTCGTTCTGAGCAACGCCAGCCAGTAGACCGGCAGCGTCGCGATGTACGCGATCAGCAGCGGTGCGATCGCCGGATGCATGAACCTGATCGCGCCCACGAACAGGACGATGGTCAGCGCCAGCTTGACCGCTTCGCCCGCGTACAGCTTGGTCATGACTCGGCGAGGATCGGTCTCCTGCGCGCCGCGAAACATGATCCCGATCATCGCGAGGCTCGCCGCCACCGCGATGCCGCCGCCCGCCAGCGCTGAGAGCGCCCATTGCCCGCCAGACACCACCAGGAAAAACCCGGCGATCACGAGTGTGGCAACCGCCTGCCACAGTGCAATTCGTAACGCGGCGCGACTGGCGTTGGGCACGTCGACTCTCGCCACGCAGATGAGGGCAGACCGGCAACAAAAAAGCCACTGCGCGGAGCGAAATTTACGCGGCGAGCGAGTGGCGTTTATTCAAGCGGCGAGGAGTACTCCCCGTTCGCAAAGGCCGCGCATTATAGGGGGGATTTTGCAGTGCTTCAACGGACTTGCGGAAACTGAGAACTGGCCCGCTTTCCGGCCTTTTTCGCGCCTTGCGCGGTCGCCGCGGCAGTCCAAAAAAAAGCGCCCGCGCCCGATCAGGAGATGTGCGTCAGGATGCCGTCGAGCTCGTCGAGGCTGTTGTAGCTGATGACGACCTTGCCCTTGCCGCCGGCGCTGTGCTGCACGGCCACCTTGGCTCCCAGGCGGTCCGTCAGGTCCTGCTGGAGTTTGCGGATGTTCGGATCTTCCGACTGTTCGCTGCGCTCCTTCCCCGGCTTCGCATGATCGAGCATGCGGCGCACGAGAGCTTCTGTTTCGCGGACTGAGAGCCCCTTCTTCGCGACGAACAGCGCGATTTCCGCCTGCTGCCGGCGGGTCTCCAGTCCCAGGAGTGCGCGCGCGTGGCCCATTTCCAGCTCACGCTTTTCCACCAGGCTCTTTACTTCGTCAGCGAGCTCCAGCAGCCGCAGCAGGTTGCTGACGGTGACGCGCGAACGGCCTACAGCATCGGCTGCTTCCTGGTGCGTCATGCTGAATTCGCCGATCAGCCGTTCCAGGGCGCGCGCCTCTTCGAGCGGGTTGAGGTTCTCGCGCTGAATGTTCTCGATGAGAGACATCGCGACGGCCGCTTCGTCCGCGACACGCCGCACGATCGCCGGGATGTTCTCGAGGCCGGCCATCTGCGCCGCGCGCCAGCGACGTTCGCCCGCGATGATCTCGTAGCGCTGCGAGCCGCCGACGCCCGGGGAATCGACCGGCCGAACCACGATGGGCTGAACGACGCCCTGAGCGCGAATCGAGTCCGCGAGCTCCTGCAGGCTTTCGGTGCGCATGTCGATGCGCGGTTGATAGCGCCCGCGCTGCAGGAGGTCGAGTGGGATCCTGGCGAGGTCGTCGGTGGGCGGCGCGGCCGGAGCTGCCGGATCGGCGGCGCGGCGCGCGATCGAGGGGCTGAGCAGTGCTTCGAGACCTCGACCCAGACCCGTCTTCTTCAACGCCATGGCCGCGCAGTGTAGCCGACTGAGAAAGCCGCAAGCGGTTGGATTCGCGTCCCGCCGCTGGAGCCGCGGAGTGAACCGCCGCAGTCGATTGCCTTTTCTACTCTGTCCAGATTAGTAATCATAATCAGCATCAGTTCCGCTAGTTATGGCTTGTTAGTTGTTGATGGAGTACTTAATACTCGAACTGTGAAGTCACTTCAATATCTTTTAGATATCATGCTCCCAGCGAATCTCTGAATGGGAGGACGTATGGAAGAACGAACCGTTCCTGCGCTATCCGGGATCCCGATGATCCTGATCCTGCTGCTGGCGACCGTGGTCGACGTGTGGGCGCTGATGAGCGCCGTATTGCATGCAGAGGTCGTCGCAGCGATTGCCCTCGGTCTCATCAGCATGGTCGTGGGCATCTGCTGGGTCGGCTTCTTCATGGTCCAGCCGAACAACGGCGTGGTGCTGCAATTGTTCGGTCACTACGTCGGCACGTGCCGCGAGGCCGGACTGCGCTGGACCAATCCGTTCTACACCAAGCGCCCAGTCAGTTTGCGGGTACGGAATTTCGAGTCGGGCAAGCTCAAGGTGAACGATCTCGAGGGCAGCCCGATCGAGATCGCCGCGGTCGTCGTCTGGCAGGTGCAGGACACTGCCGAGGCCTGCTTCAACGTCGATGACTACGAGAACTTCGTGCACGTGCAGAGCGAGGCGGCGCTGCGCCAGCTCGCGACCAGTTATCCCTACGACCTGCACGATCAGCATCGCATCTCGCTGCGCAGCCATTCGAAAGAGATCAACGATCATCTGCAGCGCGAAGTCCAGGAGCGGCTCGAGAGCGCCGGTGTGACCGTCCTCGAAGCGCGGGTCAGCCACCTCGCATACGCGCCCGAGATCGCGCAAGCCATGCTGCAGCGTCAGCAGGCGAGCGCGATCATTGCCGCACGCACGCGCATCGTCCAGGGTGCCGTCGGCATGGTGCAGATGGCGCTGAACGAGCTGGCGCAGAAGGGCGTGGTGCAACTCGACGACGAGCGTCGCGCCGCGATGGTGTCGAACCTGCTGGTGGTGCTCTGCGGTGATCGCGCGCCGCAACCGGTCGTGAACACCGGAACCCTGTACACGTGACCGCAGCGCACCCGTGAACGAGCGCAGGGCGTATCCGCTGCGCATCGGCGCAGACGTACTCGATGCCATGCAGCGATGGGCGGCGGATGAACTGCGCAGCGTCAACGCTCAGATCGAGTTCGCGTTACGGGAAGCCTTGCGCAAGGCGGGGCGGCTGCCGGATCCGGGCGCTTCCAGGCCGCCCGCTGACCCGGAGGCCTGAGGCGGCTAAGGGTCAGGAAGTGCCGGAACGCGCGGGATCCTGCTCCACCGGCGGCGCTGGATCCTGGTCGGCTGACGATGCTGGATGCTGGTGCGCGGACGGTGCCGGCTCCTGGTCCGCTGACGGCGCCGTCGTGAGCGCCTGCTCGTCATGACGTCGCAGCATTTCCCCGGCGAGCGCGAGGTAAGCCAGGGCGCCGCGCGAATCCTTGTCGTGAAACAGCGCGGGCTTGCCGAAGCTCGGCGCCTCGGCGAGCCGCACGTTGCGCGGAATGATGGTGCGAAACACCTTGTCGCCGAAATGCTGGATGAGCTGCGCGGCGACTTCGGTCGAGAGGTTATTGCGCGGGTCGTACATGGTGCGCAGGATGCCTTCGATCTCGAGCTCCGGATTGATGCTGTCGCGGATCTGACCGATGGTGTCGACCAGCGCCGAGAGTCCTTCGAGCGCGTAGTACTCGCACTGCATCGGCACCAGCACGCCGTCCGCCGCGACCAGCGCATTCACCGTGAGCATGTTCAGGGCGGGCGGGCAGTCGATGAGGACGACGTCATAGAGGTTACGGACGGCTCGCAACGCGTTGCGCAGCCGCATCTCGCGTCCTGCCAGCACCGTCAGCAAGCGGACCTCCGCGGCGGTGAGCGTGTCGTTCCCGGGCATGAGCGTGAAGCCGCCGGGCTCGACGGGCACCAGCGTCGAAGCCGCTTCGTATTCGCCGAGCAGCACACCGGCAGACGTATGTTCCGCGGCGCGCTTGTCGACGCCGGAGCCCATCGTCGCGTTTCCCTGCGGATCGAGATCGATCAGCAATACGCGACGCTTGGTCGCAGCCAGGGACGCCGCCAGATTTACCGCCGTCGTCGTCTTGCCGACGCCGCCCTTCTGGTTGGCGATTGCGATGACGCGTTTCATGGGAGCGAATCGCAGCCTAGCAGCCGACCGGACCGAAGGCTAATGCCGCCGCCGGGACCGGGCGTCCGCTTTTTTCTGTAGCTCCACCAGGTGCCGCTGGGCGTCGAGGCCGGGCACCACCAGGCGCTGAACCAACGTCGCCTGCCAGCCCTGCGGCAGTTCCTGCAATTCGGCGGCGGGAAACTGGCCCTTCATCGCCAGCAGCCGCCCGCCCGGAGCGGCCAGATGGCCGGCGACGCGGATGAATTCAGTCAGCTTGCCGAGGGCGCGCGCGATCACCGTATCGAAGCGCTGCGCGGGCTTGAATTGCTCCGCGCGCGAATTGATCACGCGCACGTTGTCGAGGTGAAGCCGCCTACGCGCGTGCTCGAGAAACCGGGCTTTCTTGCCGGTGGCCTCGATCAGGGTGAACTCGCGCTGCGGGTCCACGATCGCGAGTGGCAGACCCGGAAAGCCCGCGCCGCTGCCGACGTCGGCGACGCTACGCCCCTGGAGGCAGGCGTGAATGCTCAAGGAGTCGAGCAGGTGCTTGCGCACGCCCTCGGCCGGATCGTCGATGGCCGTCAGGTTGAAGCGCGTATTCCAGTCGGCGAGCTCGCTGAGCAGGTCCAGCAATTGCTGCGACTGGCCGACCGAGAGGTTGAGCCCCAGGCCCTGCGCGCCGGCCGCAAGCACGCTCGCGAGATCGGTCAATTCTTCACCAGGCCTGCCATGAGCTCGTTGACCGGCAGGGCTTCGAGCTTGCGCGGGTCGGCGAACATCCGCTTGATCGCCTCGGCCTGCTTGGGATTGAAGTGAGCATCGACGCTGGCTTCGAACTTCTTGACGAGGACCGGCATTCCCTCGGCGCGACGCTTGCGATGCCCGATCGGATAGTCGACGTGGGCGCGCTCGGTCCAGGTGCGGTCCTTGAAGAACACCTGCAGAGCGTTGCCGATGTAGCGCTTGTCGGGCGCGTAGTAGTCGCGCGTGAAGCTCGGGTTCTCCTGCACGATCATCTTCGCGCGCAGTGCGTCGATGCGGGGATCCGCCGCCACTCGATCCTCGTAGTCCTCGGCCGTGAGGCGCCCGAAGATGAGCGGTATCGCGACCATGTACTGGATGCAGTGATCGCGGTCGGCGGGATTCGCGAGTGGCCCGGTCTTGTCGATGATTCGCACCCCGGGCTCCTGCGTCTCGATCATGATCTTGTCGACCTGGTCGATGCGATCTTTCACTGCGGGATGCAGCCGCATCGCGCATTCGACCGCCGTCTGCGCATGAAACTCCGCGGGGTAAGAGATCTTGAACAGCACGTTCTCCATCACGTAGCTGCCGTAGGACTGCGGGAAGGCAAAGGTCTTCCCCTTGAATAGCACATCCCAGAATCCCCAGGTCTTTGCCGAGAGCGCGGAGGGATAACCCATCTCGCCCGTGAGTGCGATGAGCGCGTGGCGAACGGCGCGGCTCGTGGCGTCCCCTGCAGCCCAGCTCTTGCGCGAACCCGTGTTGGGCGCGTGCCGATACGTGCGCAGCGCGCCGCCATCGATCCAGGCATTCGAAACTGCGTTGATGACCTGCTCGCGGGTCGCGCCCAGCATCTGCGCGGCGACCGCGGTCGAGGCCACGCGCACCAGCAACACGTGATCGAGCCCGACGCGGTTGAAGCTGTTTTCGAGCGCGATGACGCCCTGGATTTCGTGCGCCTTGATCATTGCCGTGAGCACGTCGCGCACGGCGAGGGATTTCTTCCCTTGCGCCACAGCCCTGCGGCTCAGGTAGTCCGCGACCGAGAGCACGGCGCCCAGGTTGTCGGAAGGATGCCCCCACTCCGCGGCGAGCCAGGTGTCGTTGAAATCGAGCCAGCGCACCATGGTGCCGATGTTGAAGGCGCCCATCACCGGGTCGAGCTCGAAGGAAGTGCCGGGAACGCGCGCGCCACCCGGCATCGTCGCACCCGGAACAATCGGTCCCATCATGCGCGTGCATGCGGGGTACTTGAGCGCCATGAACCCGCACGCCAGCGTGTCCATCAGGCAGTAGCGCGCGGTCTCGTAGGCGGCGTCGCTGCGGATCTCGTACCTGGTGACGTAATCCGCGATATCGACGAGCGCCTGGTCGGGAGCCGGACGCTCGGCCGACTTGATTTCGTGCGAGGACATCGCGGCTAGCGCCTTTCAGCGAGTGGCACGAACTTGCGATTCTCCGGGCCGACGTAGTTGGCCGCGGGGCGGATGATCTTGCCGTCGATGCGCTGCTCGACCACGTGCGCACCCCAGCCCGTCGTGCGCGCGACCACGAACAGCGGCGTGAACATCTCGGTCGGCGCGCCCATCATGTGATACGACACGGCCGAGAACCAGTCGAGATTCGGGAACATGTGCTTGATCTCGGCCATCACGGCCTCGAGACGCTCGGCGATCATGAAGAGCTTCATGTCGCCGGCCTCGGCCGAGAGCCGGCGCGCAACCTCCTTGATCACCTGATTGCGCGGGTCCGAGACCGTGTACACCGGGTGTCCGAAACCGATGATTACTTCCTTGCTGGCGACGCGCTTGCGGATATCGGCGTCCGCCTCGTCCGGCGTGTTGTAGCGCTCCTGGATCTCCAGCGCGACCTCGTTCGCCCC
>DATBIF010000271.1:0-1512 GCA_036557045.1 Steroidobacteraceae bacterium | reverse complement strand
CCCGATGACGGTGGCGATCCGCCGCACGCGCTCGATCAAGTCCGTGCGCCCGATGCTCCTGATCCGCCGCGACGGCAACGAGCTCTACGTCGAGAGCACCGCCGCGCCCATCCGGGACGGGCAGGGCGGCATGTGCGGCGGCGTGCTGGTGTTCCATGACGTCAGCGAATCGCGCGAGCTCAACCGGCGCCTGAGTTACCACGCGAGCCACGACGTCCTGACCGGTCTGGTCAACCGGCGTGAGTTCGAGAGTCGCCTGGAGCGCGCTCTGAAGAGCGCCAAGGCGCGCGAGACTTCATACGCCGTCTGCTATATCGACCTCGACCAGTTCAAGATCATCAATGACACCTGCGGTCACAGCGCCGGCGACGCGCTGCTCGGCCAGGTGGGTGCACTGCTCAAGTCGAAGATCCGCTGGCGTGACACGCTGGCTCGTCTCGGCGGCGACGAATTCGGCCTGCTGCTCGAGAGCTGTTCGCTGGACGAGGCGCTGCGCACCGCGGAGTCGCTGCGCGAGGCGGTGCGCAACTTCCGCTTCGTGTGGGAGGAGAGGACCTTCCGCCTCGGCGCGAGCATCGGCGTGGTGCCGATTGCTGCCGAGAACGAAGACGTCGCCTCGATTCTGAGCGCTGCTGACAGCGCCTGCGCGGCCGCCAAGGA
The DNA here is from genome assembly GCA_036557045.1 of Steroidobacteraceae bacterium. Taxonomy (GTDB): domain Bacteria; phylum Pseudomonadota; class Gammaproteobacteria; order Steroidobacterales; family Steroidobacteraceae; genus DATBVX01. The sequence goes on along the minus strand of DATBIF010000271.1, from coordinate 852 downwards.
AGCTGGGCGCAATCGCGTGCACAGCTTCGAGGAGAACGACATCGATCTGATGCGCCGCCGCCGCGAGATGCAGTGGGCGGCACGCATCAACAACGCGCTCGAGGAGTCGCGCTTCGAGCTGTTCCGCCAGACCATCCAGCCGTTGCAGCGCCAGGACACCGGTGCTCATTACGAGCTGCTCCTGCGCATGCGCGACGAGAACGGCAAGATCGTCTCGCCCGACAACTTCATCGCCGCAGCCGAGCGCTACGGCATCACCCCGAACATCGATCGCTGGGTGATCGAGAACGCCTTCCGCTGGCTGGTGTCGGAGGCCGACGAGCGCGAGCGCCTGGCGCTGTGCTCCATCAACCTGTCGGGCCAGTCGCTGGGCGATGACAAGTTCCTGCCGTTCGTGATCGACCAGTTCCATCGCAGCGGCCTCGATGCCACCAAGATCTGCTTCGAGATCACGGAGACCGCGGCGGTCGCGAGCTTCTCGCAGGCGAACCGTTTCATCCAGGCGCTGAAGGAGCTCGGCTGCAAGTTCGCGCTCGACGACTTCGGCACCGGATTGTCCTCGTTCGGCTACCTCAAGCACTTCCCCGTGGATTTCCTCAAGATCGACGGCAGCTTCGTGAAGGAAATCCTGCACGACCCGATCGACCGCGAGATGGTGCGCTCCATCAACGAGATCGGGCACCTCACCGGCAAGCAGACGATCGCCGAGTTCGCCGAGAACCAGGAGATCATCCAGATGCTGCGCGGGCTCGGCGTCGACTACGCGCAGGGTTACGGCGTCTCCCAGCCGCAGCGCGTCCTGAAAGCCGCCAACGGCTGATCCCGGCAGGCGGGCAAGAGGGCCTGCTGCGT
>DATBIF010000270.1:0-5488 GCA_036557045.1 Steroidobacteraceae bacterium | reverse complement strand
TGGACCCGGCACCAACAACATGTCACTCAAGCAACCACCGTTCACGGTGGGAATAGAAGAAGAGTACCTGCTGGTCAACCTCGATACCCGCGATCTCGAGACCGATCCGCCGCCCGCCATGCTCAAGGAATGCACGGAGCTGGGCGAGGGCCAGGTCAGCCCGGAATTCCTGCGCTGCCAGATCGAGATCGGTACCCCGGTCAGCCGCAACATGCAGGAGGCGCGCGCGCATCTCACGCGGCTGCGCAAGATCGTCGTCGACGTCGGCCGCCGTTACGGCGTGGCGCCGATCGCGGCGTCGACACATCCGTTCGCGCGCGCGATCCAGCAGAAGCACACCGACAAGGATCGTTATGTGGCGCTCGCGCGCGAGATGCAGGCGACCGCGCGGCGCATGGTCATCTGCGGCATGCATGTGCACGTCGGTCTCGAGGACGACGAGCTGCGCATCGATCTCATGAAGCAGCTCGCCTATTTCCTGCCGCACCTGCTGGCGCTGTCCTGCTCCTCGCCCTTCTGGGAAGGCGAGAACACCGGCCTCAAGTCGTTCCGTCTCACCGTCTTCAGCTCCCTGCCGCGCACCGGCATTCCGGAGAATTTCGCGAGCTACGGGGAGTACCAGCGTCACATCGGCACGCTGATCCGCAACAACCTGATCCAGGACACCTCGAAGATCTGGTGGGACCTGAGGCCGAGCTGGCGCTATCCGACACTCGAAACACGCATCATGGACGTGTGCACGAACGTCGACGACTCGATCGCACTCGCCTCGCTCAACGTGTGCCTGTTGCGGATGCTGTATCGCCTACGGCGCGACAACCAGCACTGGCGCGTGTACGCCGACATGCTGGTGAACGAGAACCGCTGGCGAGCGATGCGTTACAGCTTCGATGAGGGGCTGCTCGACCTGGCCAAGGGCGAGCTCGTGCCGTTCGGCGAACTGCTGGAGGAGTTGCTGAGCCTGCTCAAGGAAGACGCCGAGGCGATCGGCTGCAGTGCCGACATCACGCACGCACGCACGATTCTCAAGCGTGGCACGAGCGCGCACCGCCAGCTCAAGGTCTTCGAGGACGCGCGGGCGCGTGGCGCGAGCGAGCGCGAGGGACTCAACGCTGTTGTCGACTGGCTGGTCCGGGAAACAGCGAGCGGATTGGCCTGAAGCAACGCTGATGGGGAGAGCCATGGGGCGCAGCAGCGAAATGCCGGCGAGCGTTCGGGCCATCATCCGCTATGCCGTGCCTGGCGAAACCGCACGGTTCTATCCGACCAACCGGTCGCGTTCCTACTGGCCCGAGCAAGAGCACAGCGTCGAGATCCGCAATGCGCGGCCGGAGGCTGCGCACCTGTCACTCGAGCGACAGGGATTCGTGCTGCTCCGCGAGCCCACGGCGCTAAGCGACTTCCATGATGCCCGCGAGATCCGCGAGGTCTACTACCCGGAGATCGCGGCTCTCGTCGGCCGGCTGCTCGGCGCCGAAAAGGTACTGGTATTCGGCGAAGTGGCGCGCAGCGACTCGGCGGCAACCGGCGATGGACAGCGGCCGGCCTACGGCGCGCACGTGGACTACGGCGAGCGCACGGTGCGCCAGTTCACGCACGACCTGCTCGGGCCCGAGGAGGCCGAGTCCTGGCTGCAACACCGGTTCGTCCTGATGAACGTGTGGCGCCCCCTCAGCACGGTCCATCGCACGCCGCTGGCCGTGTGCGACGCCTCGACGGTGAGGCGCAGCGAGCTCAACGACAGCGAAGTACACGGCGGCTTGAACGATCCGAACCGCCCCACGCTGTACGGGTATACCTTGAGCTACGGAGCGCAGCATCGCTGGTACTACGTCCCGCAGATGGAGCCGGGCGAGGTGCTGGTGTTCAAGCTGTTCGATTCCGATGCGACGCAGGTGCAGTGGACGGCGCACACTGCGTTCGATGACCCGACCGCGGCGCCCGACGCGCCGCCGCGCGAGAGCATCGAGATCCGCACGATTTCGTTTCTTCCGTGAAGCAGTGTCACGCGTCGAGGATGACGCCATGTCGAGCGAGTTGGTCAATGCGGACTTCACGCAGCGCGTGGTGATCGACACGACGCGGCTGCCGTGGATCCCGAGCCCGCTGCCCGGGGTCGAGCGGCGCATGCTCGATCGCATCGGCGGCGAAGTGGCGCGGGCGACTTCAGTCGTGCGCTACGCGCCGGGGAGCGTGTTCTCGGCACACGAGCACGCGCTCGGCGAGGAGTTCCTGGTGCTCGAAGGGGTCTTCTCCGACGAGTCGGGTGACTTTCCGCCGGGCACCTACGTACGCAATCCACCCGGCAGCCACCACTCACCGAGCTCCGCTCCGGGCTGCGTCATCTTCGTCAAGCTGCGGCAGATGCCGAACGACGAGCGGCAGCGTGTCGTGATTTCACCGCAGGCCCGGCCGTGGAGGGCGGGCGAAGTGACCGGACACACGCGCGCGACGCTCTACGATGCCGGTGCGGGCGGAGAATGCGTGACGCTCGAAAGGCTCACCGGTCGCGTGTCGCTGCAGCCCTCTGAATGCATGGGCGGCGAGGAAATCCTGGTCCTCGAGGGCGAGTTGGAGGATGAGCAGGGTAGTTGTGCCGCAGGCACCTGGATCCGCAATCCCGATGGGTACCGCCGCGTCCTGCGCTCAACGGATGGCTGCCTGCTGTGGGTGAAGCGCGGTCATTTGCGCCGGTCTTCCTGACGCTGATGCAAAGCAAAGAACGAGCCTTCGACCGCAGGTTTTCAGTCGCGCCCATGATGGACTGGACCGACCGGCATTGCCGGTTCTTCCTGCGCCAGCTCTCGCCGCATGCGGTGCTCTATACCGAGATGATCACGGCGGCTGCCCTGGTGCACGGCAATCGCGCGGCGCTGCTGGGTTTCGATTCAGCCGAACATCCCGTCGCGCTGCAGTTGGGAGGCAGCGATCCGCACTTGCTTGCGCAGGCCGCCGAGTACGGCGCGGCCGAGGGCTATGACGAGATCAATCTCAACGTCGGTTGCCCGAGCGATCGCGTGCAATCGGGCGCTTTCGGCGCGTGCCTGATGGCTAAGCCGCGACTGGTCGCGGATTGTGTCGCGGCGATGAACGCGCGCGTGTCAATTCCGGTTACGGTGAAGGTGCGAATTGGCATCGAGGAAGGCGCGGGCGCCGTGCAACGGGGCGTCGAATACACGCTGCGTGACTACGAGCGGCTGCACGAGTTCGTCACGCTGGTGGCGGCCGCAGGCTGCGACATTTTCGCCATCCACGCACGCAAGGCAGTGCTGACAGGGCTGTCGCCGAAGGAAAATCGCGAGGTCCCACCCCTGCGCTATGACATCGTGCGGCAGCTCAAGCGCGATCTGCCGCGTTTGACGATCGTCGCGAACGGCGGGGTGCGCAGCTTCGAGCAGGTTGAGGCGCTCCTCGCAGACGTCGACGGGGTGATGATCGGGCGTGAGGCCTATCACAACCCTTATCTCCTCGCGCAGCTCGAAGCCGGATTGTTTCCATCCGCGGGCTGGTCGGCGCCTTCGCGACTCGAGGTACTCGAGCGATTCACAGCTTATGCGGAAGGTGAGCTGAGCAACGGTCACACGCTCGCCGCGATGACGCGACACATCCTCGGCCTGTTTTCGGGCAGCGCCGGCGCACGCAGCTGGCGGCGCTATTTTTCGGAGTCCAGTCGACAGAGCGGAGCGGGCATCGAGGTCCTGCGGCGTGCGTGCGAAATGCTGCGCCGGCAGGAAGCGGCCTAGCCAGGAGCGGCTCGGGGCTTAGGCCAATCCCGTACAACGGCTTGTGGGCGGCGCGATTGGGGCGTTTCGCTGGATGTGCCTCGCGCGGCCATCCCGTATAATCGCCCGGCACGGCAAACCGCCCCGGAACTTCTCGCAACTTCAATCAGTTGCAACAGAAAGCATAAGCATGGGCAAGGATATCGAGCTCGCCATACTGTTCGCCGACGTGGTCGGGAGCACGAAGCTCTACGAGCAGATGGGCGACGCCAAGGCGCGCGACATGGTGGCGACATGCATCGACATCATGCGCACGGCCACCGAGCAGCATAACGGCACCGTCATCAAGACCATGGGCGATGAAGTCATGTCGACTTTTCCCACGGTCGACGATGCGCTCAATGCCGCGGGGCAAATGCAGCAGGCGATTCAGACTCATCCGGAACTCAAGGTCGATGGTCAGCCGGTCTCGATTCGCATCGGCTGCCATTTCGGGCCGGTGGTGCTCGAGAATCGCGACATCTTCGGCGCAGCCGTACACACCTCCAATCGCATGACCAGCCAGGCCAAGGCGGGACAGATCATCACGACCGCGACCATGGTCGATCAGCTCTCCCCCGAATGGCGCGCGTCGGTGCGGCAGATCGACATCGCAACCCTCAAGGGCCGCTCGGATGAGGTCGCGCTGTTCGAGGTGCTGTGGCAGACCGAAGACGTCACCAGCATGTTGCCCGCGATCGCGATGAGCCAGCGCGATGGCAAGAAACAGCGGATGCGCCTGCGCTACCAGGGACAGGAAGTCGTGGTCGATGAGGGGCGCACCAACATCGCCATTGGCCGCGCCGAGGACAACGACCTGGTCGTGAAGGGCAACCTCATTTCACGCCTGCATGCGCGCATCGAGGTCAACCGCAACAAGTTCGTGCTCATCGATCAGAGCACCAATGGCACGTTCGTGCTGACGAGCGCCGGCGAAGAAGCCTTCGTGCGCCGCGACAGCATGCAGATCAAGGGCGAGGGCTATATCGGACTCGGAAAGCTCCCGGAGGCGAACTCGCCCCAGGCGATCCGGTTCGTGTGCGAGGAATGACGTCGGGCCGAGGCGTCAGCCGAGCCTTTCCAGGACCTTCCTGTGCTCTTCCAGCAGCTTCGGCGGCACGCGCGCGCCGAAAGTGCGCAGGTACTCACCGAGGTCCTTCATTTCCTGGCGCCACAGTGCCGGGTCGACGGCGAGCAGCTCCTGCATGGTCTGCGGCGTGACGTTGAGGCCGGATACATCGACATCGGTCGCCTTCGGCAGCATGCCGATGGGTGTCGCGTCGGCCGACGCACGTCCGGCGCAGCGATCGATGATCCAGCGCAGCACCCGCAGGTTGTCACCGTAGCCCGGCCACAGGAACTTGCCGGACTTGTCGCGCCGGAACCAGTTGACGTGAAAGATATGCGGAAGCTGCGTGGCGCGCTCGGGGAAGCTCAGCCAATGCGCCCAGTAGTCGGCGAAGTTGTACCCGCAGAAGGGCTTCATCGCCATCGGGTCGCGGCGCACGACACCCACTTCGCCGACCGCCGCCGCCGTCGTTTCCGAGGCGACCGAGGCGCCGACCAGCACGCCGTGACTCCAGTCGCGTGCCTGGTACACCAGCGGTGCGAGCTCGCGCCGACGTCCGCCGAACACGAGGGCTGAAATGGGTACGCCGGCGGCGCTCTCCGCGAGGGGCGAGTAGCCGGGATTCTGTGTCGCGGCAACGGTGAATCGGGCATTGGGA
>DATBIF010000269.1:0-2683 GCA_036557045.1 Steroidobacteraceae bacterium | reverse complement strand
ATCGGCAACACGAAGCGCACGAAGCCGTAGGCCCCCACCTTCAGGGTCACGGCAGCGAGCACCACCGAGCCACCGGTCGGCGCCTCCACGTGGGCGTCGGGGAGCCAGGTGTGCACCGGCCACATCGGCACCTTGACCGCGAAAGCGATGAAGAACGCGGCGAACAGCCACACCTGCGTCTTGAGCGACAGCGGGAGCTGGTACCACTCGAGGATCGAGAAGCTGCCGCTCACCGTGTAGAGGTAGATGAGCGCCACCAGCATCAGCACCGAGCCCAGGAAAGTGTAGAGGAAGAACTTGAGCGCGGCGTAGATGCGGTTCGGGCCGCCCCACACACCGATGATCAGGTACATCGGGATGAGCTGCGCCTCGAAGAACGTGTAGAACAGCACGGCGTCCAGCGACGCGAACACGCCGTTGATGAGCCCCGACATGATGAGGAACGCCGCCATGTACTGCGCCACCCGCTTCTCGATCACGACCCAGCCGGCCCACACCGCGAGCAATGTGATGAAGCTATTGAGCAGGATGAACAGCACCGAGATGCCATCGACGCCGAGCAGGTAGTTGACGTTGAAGCGCGGAATCCACTCGATGGTTTCGACGAACTGCATCTCCGCCGTGCCGAGGGTGAAGTGCAGGTAGAGCGGGATCGTCACCGCGAAGCCCGCGAGGGCGCCGACGAGCGCCAGCCAGCGCGCGGCCTGCGCGTCGCGGTCGCGGTGCAGCGCGAGCACCAGCACGCCGGCCGCGATCGGCACCCAGATCGAGAGGCTTAAGAAAGGCAGCATCAGGCGGCGCGCAGCGTGAGCCACCAGAAGAGGAACACCACCACGCCCAGCACCATCGCGAAGGCGTACTGGTAGATGAATCCCGACTGGAGCTGGCGCGCCAGCGCGGAGGTGACCGCAACCATCCGCGCGCTGCCGTTGACGAAGAAGCCGTCGATGATCCAGCGGTCGCCGACGTTGGAGAAGAGCGCGCCGATGCGACGAATGCCGCCGGCGAAGAACCAGTCGTTGAAGCGGTCGATGTAGTAGTTGTTGAGAAGCAGGCGGTAGAGCGCGCCTGCGCGCGAGGCGATCTTCGCCGGCAGGTCCGCACGGACGATATAGAAGAACCAGGCGCAGGCGATGCCGGCGATCGCCAGCCAGAACGGCAGCGCCGTCACGGCGTGGAGCGCGAAGGTCCAGGGGCCGTGCCACTCCTCGGCCATCGTCGTGAGCGCCGTATGCTGCTGCGCGATCGCGATGGAAGTGCCGAAGTAGTTGGCGAAGAGCACCCGATCGACGTATGTCCACCCGGAATAGATCGACGGAATGGCGAGCAGGATCAGCGGCACCGTCACGACCCACGGGCTCTCGTGCGGATCGCCATGCGCGTGCTCCGCATCGTGGCGCGGCTCCTCGTCCGCGCCGGATGCATGCGCCGCGGCGTGCCGGAAGCGCTCCTCGCCGTGGAAGGTGAGAAACAGCATGCGGAAGGTGTAAAGCGCGGTGATGAAGACGCCGATGGTCACGGCAAAGGCTGCGTAGCCGTGTCCCGTCACGTGCGAGAGCTGCGCGGCGTCGATGATCGCGTCCTTGGAGAAGAACCCGGCGAAGGGCGGGATGCCGCACAGCGCGAGCGAGCCGATGACCGCCGTCCAGTACGTGATCGGCATGTACCTGCGCAGGCCACCCATCTTGCGCATGTCCTGCTCGTGGTGCAACGCGATGATCACCGAGCCCGCGGCGAGGAAGAGCAGCGCCTTGAAGAAGGCGTGGGTCATCAGGTGGAAGATGGCAGCCGGATACGCCGACACGCCCAGCGCCACGGTCATGTATCCGAGCTGCGAGAGCGTCGAATAGGCGATGACGCGCTTGATGTCGTTCTGGACGATGCCGAGCACCGCCATGAAGAGCGCGGTCGTCGCGCCGATGATCGCGACGAACGCGAGCGCGGTGTCGGAAAGCTCGAACAGCGGGCTCATCCGCGCGACCATGAAGATGCCCGCGGTGACCATCGTCGCGGCGTGGATCAGTGCCGAGATCGGTGTCGGGCCTTCCATCGAATCGGGCAGCCACACGTGCAGCGGCACCTGCGCCGACTTGCCCATCGCGCCGACGAAGAGCCCGATGCAGATCGTCGTCAGCACCGACCACTGCGGGACGCCGACCCGCTCGAGCGTGTCGCCCGCGAGCGCCGGCGCGCCGGTGAACACCGTCGCGTAATCGAGCGAGCCGAAGTAGGCGACGATCAACCCGATCCCCAGCGCGAACCCGAAGTCACCGACGCGGTTCGCGAGGAAGGCCTTCAAATTGGCGTAGATCGCGCTCGGCCGCGTGTACCAGAAGCCGATCAGGAGGTACGACACCAGGCCGACGGCTTCCCAACCGAAGAAGAGCTGCAGGAAATTGTTCGCCATCACCAGCATGAACATGCTGAAGGTGAAGAGCGAGATGTAGGAGAAGAACCGGGTGTAGCCGGGGTCGTCCGCCATGTAGCCGATGGTGTAGATGTGCACCATGAGCGAGACGAAGGACACGACCGTGATCATCAGCGCGGTCAGCGGATCGATGAGGAACCCGATCGCGAACTTGAGCGAGCCGGAGGTCTGCCAGACGTAGAGGTCGCCGTTGAAGCTGTGTCCCGCGAGCACGTCGCGCAGGATCAGCGCCGAGGCGACCATCGACACCGCCAC
>DATBIF010000268.1:0-3280 GCA_036557045.1 Steroidobacteraceae bacterium | reverse complement strand
CACCGGGATCCACTACCTCGGCTGGACGCGCGAGCAGTCCATCGACTACATCCGCGAGCACACGCATGTGCCGCTGCTGCGCGCCGAGGTAGGCGTGGATCGCTATCCGGTGTGGCCCGGTCAGGCGTTGTCGTACGCGATCGGCCGGCTCGAAATCCAGCGGCTGCGCGCGTTCGCCATGCAGCGGCTGCGCGGAAAATTCGACGTGCGGGCATTCCACGACCGCGTGCTGGAAAACGGCGCGGTGCCGCTGCCGATGCTGCGGGCATCGATCTACCGTTGGATCGACGACCTGCGCTGAACCATGGCTCGGAGCATTGCGTGCGCGATGGTGGTGCTGGTGGCGGCGCAGCTCCAGGCGCAACGGGCACCCGTGTTCAGGCAAGTCGACCTCCCGCACGCGTATTACTGGCGCGAGATGTACGTCCCGCAGGTCACGAGTGGCCCCAGCTCGGCCACCTGGTCGCCCGACGACAGCGAGCTGATCTACTCGATGCAAGGGACGCTGTGGCGCCAGCGCATCGGATCCACGGCAGCGACGCAGCTCACTGCGGGCGCCTTCTACGATTACCAACCTGACTGGTCGCCGGACGGAAAGACCGTCGTTTTCGCGCGCTATGCGCACGATGCCATCGAGCTCGAGCTCCTCGATCTGACGTCGGGCAGCATCACGCCGCTCACCAACAACCGCGCCGTGAATGTCGAGCCGCGCTGGTCGCCGGACGGCACGCGCATCGCGTTCGTGTCGTCGGTCTACAATGGACGCTGGCATGTGTTCGTCCTGAGCCGCGACGCGGCGAAGGATCTGCTTTTTGGCGAGCCGGTGCGACTCACCGAAGACAACGACAGCAAGCTGCCGCGCTACTACTACAGCACGTGGGATCACTACATCTCGCCGACGTGGTCGCCCGATAGCAAGGAAATCATCCTCGTCTCCAACCGGGGCCACGTTCACGGGACGGGCGGTTTTTGGCGCATGGAAGCGCGCCCCGGAGCGCCGCTGCGCGAGCTCCGCTACGAAGAAACGACGTGGAAAGCGCGGCCCGACTGGTCGCCCGACGGCGCCCGCGTCATCTACAGCTCATACCTCGGTCGGCAGTGGAATCAGCTCTGGATCATGACGAGCGACGGCGGCGATCCATTTCCGCTGAGTTACGGCGAATTCGATGCGACGGCGCCGCGCTGGTCGCACGACGGCACACGGATCGCGTACATCTCGAACGAAGCGGGCAACACGGCGCTGTGGGTCATGGAGATCCCGGGTGCGAAAAAACTGCGCGTGGAGGCGCGTCAAAGGCGCTATAAAGGCGCGGTAGGTGCGTTGCAGCTCCGCATCGTGGATCGAGCAGGGCGCCGGCTGGCGGCGCGGGTCTCCGTCACGACGCCACAGGGCCGAGGCTACGCGCCGGACGATGCGTGGCGGCACGCGGACGAGGCGTTCGATCGCTCCGAGCGGCAGTTCGAGTATCCGTATTTCCACTCGACCGGCTCCGCCGAGCTCACGGTGCCCGCCGGGCCATTGCACATCGAGGTGTGGCGTGGGCCAGAGTATCGGGTGTTTCGTGCCGACGTGGACGTGCCGTCGGGTACGCGCGTGACGCAACGCGTGACCCTCCAACGGGTCGCCAACCTTCCGGCACAGGGATGGTGGAGCGGCGATGTCCACGTGCACATGAACTACGGCGGAGCCTATCGCAACACGCCGCAGCATCTCGCGTTCCAGGCGCGCGCCGAGGATCTGCATGTCGTCGAGAACCTGATCGTCAACAAAGAACAGCGTATTCCGGACATCACGTACTTCCGGACCGATGCCGATCCGGTTTCGACTTCCTCGCTCCTGCTGATGCACGCGCAGGAATTCCATACGAGCGTGTGGGGGCACACGGGCCTGCTTGGGTTACAGGATCATTATCTGCTGCCCGAGTATGCGGGTTACCCCAATACCGCCGCCGCGAGCCTCGGCCTCACGAATGCCGTGGTCGCCGATCTCGCGCATGCTCAAGGCGCTCTGTTCGGCTACGTCCATCCGTTCGAGACGACGCCCGACCCATCCGACACCACCACATCGCTCTGGTACGAGCTGCCGGTGGACGTCGCGCTCGGCAAAGTCGATTACCTCGAGGTCATGGGATACTCGGACCATCTCATTACGTCCGAGATCTGGTATCGCCTGCTCAATTGTGGCTTTCGGATTCCGGCGGCCGCTGGTACCGATGCGTTTCCGAACTTCGCGAGCCTGCGCGGGCCACCGGGATTGGTGCGCACGTTCGTGAACTCCGGCGCCAAGCTGGATCACCGCACCTGGCTCGCGGCGCTCAAGGCCGGCCGCACCTTCGTGAGCAACGGGCCACTGCTCGAATTCTCGCTCGCGGGCCGCGCCATTGGCGACGAAATCCGGTTGCCGGCCGGCCGGCGGTTGTGGGCGCGAGTGCGCTTGCGGTCCAACGTGCCGGTGGATCATCTGGAGATCATCGGCAATGGCAAAGCGGTGGCAACCATCCCCCTACGGGGCGACCGCTCAAGCGCCAGCGACTCAGTCGCGATTCCAGTGGATCGCAGCGGCTGGTACGTGGTGCGCGCGTACGCCGATCGAGCCGAGCTGCCGGTGCTCGACCTTTATCCCTTTGCGTCCACGAGCCCGATCTACGTCACCGTTGGGAACCAGCCAGTCAGATCGAGGGAAGACGCCGCGTTCTTTGTGCGCTGGATCGAACGGATAGAGGCGGAAACCCAGGCCAGCACGGCCTGGAATACGCCGGCAGAGCTGGCGGGCGTCCTGCGCGCGCTCGCGGACGCTCGCGCGGTGTTCGGGAACCGCGGCATGAGGTAGATTCTTCACCGGTCATGACCTTCTGCACGAGTTGCGGCACGAGCCTGGGCCCGCGGGATCTGTTCTGCCCGCGGTGCGGGACCGGCATTGCGGGCGGCGACGCCGTCGCAACGGTTCCGATGCGCACGTCGGACACCGCCCGCGACGCGATGCTGGCGGCGCTGCGCCACGCCACGCTCGGTGACTACGAGATCCTGGCGGAGCTGGGCCGCGGCGGCATGGCGACGGTGTACCTGGCGCACGACATCGCGCTCGACCGCAAAGTCGCAATCAAGGTGCTCGCTCCGGCACTGCTGCTCATGGGCGAAGGCATGATCGAGCGGTTCAAGCGAGAAGCCCGGACGGCGGCCGCGTTGAGCCATCCGCACATCATTCCGATCTACGCGGTCAAGGTGAGCGATCGCCTCCTCTACTTTGTCATGAAGCACGTCCAGGGGCGTTCGCTCGACG
>DATBIF010000267.1:0-2402 GCA_036557045.1 Steroidobacteraceae bacterium | reverse complement strand
AACGTGGCAGCGACGGCCGGATCTATTGGAGCGACTCGCGCTGGACGCCGAGCAGCGCAGGCTCCTGGATGAGTTCATCGCGGAACAGGGCGGCATGCGAGCAGTGGATTGAGTGGCTGACGACGCCGGAATTCGAGACTTTGAGAGTGCAACCATGAACAAGATCATCAGAGACATCGAAACAGCGCGCATGACGCGCAAGGTGCCCGACTTTTCGCCGGGCGATACCGTTCTCGTGCAGGTCAAGGTCGTCGAAGGCGATCGCGAGCGCGTCCAGGCCTACGAAGGGATCGTGATCGCGAAGCGCAACCGCGGCTTCAACTCCTCGTTCACGGTGCGCAAGGTGTCACATGGCGAAGGTGTGGAGCGCGTGTTCCAGACCTACAGCCCCGCGATCAGCGAGATCCAGGTCAAGCGTCGCGGCAACGTGCGCCGGGCGAAGCTCTACTACCTGCGTGACCTGTCGGGCAAAGCCGCTCGCATCGAAGAGAAGGTCTGACCCGGACCGCTGTGAGACGCGCGAAGGTGTTCAGGACGAGTGCGTGCCGGAGCCTGCGCGAGGCGGTTCTGCTCGCTGCCACGCTGCTGCTCAGCGGCGGCGTTCACGCCCAGGACTCCGCAGGGATTCTCGCCGCGCTCAAGGCACCGGCGGGCTTCAAGGTCACGGTGTATGCCGAAGGCGTCGCGGGCGCGCGCTCGATGGCGCGCGGCGCGCAAGGGACGCTGTTCGTTGGAACGATGCGTACCGGCAAGGTCTACGCCATCCGTGAGCTCGCAGACGGGCGGCGCGAAGTGCTCACGGTTGCGCAGGGATTGAACCTGCCCAACGGCGTCGCCTTTCGCGACGGCGCGCTCTACGTCGCCGAGACTCAGCGCGTCCAGCGCTACGATGGCATCGAAGGCCGTCTCGATGCGCCGCCGAAGCCCGTAGTGGTCCGCAGCGATCTTCCGACCGACCGCCATCATGGCTGGCGTTACATCGCCTTCGGCCCGGACGGCAAGCTCTACATCCCGATCGGCGCGCCCTGCAACGTCTGTGATCAGAAGGGCTACGCCTCGATCACGCGCATGAACCCCGACGGCACCGGCCGCGAAGTCGTCGCCACGGGTGTGCGTAACACCGTCGGCATGACCTGGCAGCCCGGCACCGACGTGCTCTGGTTTACCGACAACGGTCGCGACTACCTCGGCGATGATGCGCCCCCGGACGAGCTCAACCGCGCACCGACGACCGGTCTCGACTTCGGGTTCCCGTACTGCCACGCGGGCGAGATCAAGGATCCGGAGTTCGGCAAGCTCGGCGACTGCGCGAAGTCGACAGCGCCCGCGAGGAAACTCGGGGCGCACGTTGCGGCGCTCGGAGTGAAGTTCTACACCGGCACGCAGTTCCCCGAGGAATACCGCAACCAGGTCTTCATCGCCGAGCACGGTTCCTGGAATCGCAGCCAGCGGTCCGGTTATGAGATCAGCCTGGTTCGCGTGCGGGATGACAAGGCCACCTCGTATGAGCCCTTCATCACCGGCTGGAACCAGCCGGATCGCGTGCTCGGTCGTCCGGTCGATCTGCTGGTGATGCCGGATGGCTCCATGCTGATCTCGGACGAGCAGGCAGGGCTGATCTACCAGGTCTCCTACAGCGGCGCGGGTTGACGCGCACATTCGAGAGGCTCACGTGGCTGTCGGCGAAACGATCAAGGGTGTGTTCCGCTTCTTGTGGCGCGCACTCGACGCACTGCGCAAGATCCTGCACCTCATCCTGCTGCTGATCATCTTCGGGTTGGTGTTTGGAGCGATCCGCTCTTCCATTCCGACCGTGCCGCACCGGGCGGCACTCGTGCTCGATATCGAGGGACAACTCGTCGAGCAGCTGAGCGGTAATCCTTTCGACCGCGCACTGGGCCGCGCGACCGTCGGCGGTGAGCCCGAGACCCGGCTGCGCGACGTGCTGGATGCGATCAAGGCGGCGGCCAGCGACGATCGCATCAAGGTGCTGATCCTCGACCTCGATGACATGAGCGGCGGCGGGCTCGCGAAGCTGCAGGATATCGGTGCGGCGCTGCGCGACTTTCGCAAGTCGGGCAAGAAGATCATCGCGGTGGGCAGCAACTACGAGCAGAGCCAGTATTACCTCGCGGCACAGGCCGACGAGGTGTATCTCGACCCGCTCGGCTACGTCTTCATCGACGGCTATGACTACTACCGGATGTACCTCAAGGATGCCCTCGACAAGCTCGCCGTCGACGTGAATGTCTTCCGCACCGGTGCCCACAAGAGCTTCGCCGATGGCTACACGCGCAACGACACGTCACCCGAAGAGCGCGAGGAGAGCCAGGCCTGGCTCAATACCCTGTGGAACGCGTACCAGGCGGACGTGACCGTCGCACGCAAGCTGCCAAACGGCG
>DATBIF010000266.1:0-4634 GCA_036557045.1 Steroidobacteraceae bacterium | reverse complement strand
GAAGATCAGCAGGATGCCGTGCCGGTCGCAGAGCTCGCGCAGTCCCTGGAGGAATCCATCGGGGGGCACGAGGTAGCCACCTTCACCCTGGATCGGCTCGACGAGGATCGCCGCGACTTCGTGCGGCGGCACGTTGGTCTGGAACAGCGTGCCCTCGATGTAATCGAGCACCGCTTTGCCCTGGTCGGCGCCCGCGAACAACGGCCGATAGCTGTTGGGGTACGGCACGTGCGTCACACCGGGCATGGTCGGAAAGAAACCGGCCTGCTGCGTGTACTTGCTGGCCGTGAAGGCGAGCGAGCCCATGGTCCGGCCGTGGAACGCGCCGAGGAAACCGATGAAACGCGGGCGTCCGGTGACGTAGCGCGCCAGCTTGAGTGCACCCTCGACCGATTCGGTGCCGCTCTGGCAAATGAGGATCTGCACCGGCTCGCGCATCGGGTCGAGCGCGTTGATCTTCTCCGCGAGCTTGGTCATGCGCTCGTGCCAGTAGTCGCTGGAGATGTGCAGGAAATCGTCGGCGGCGTCCTTGATGGCCGCGACGACTGCCGGGTGGCTGTGCCCGGTGCTGCAGACCGCGATGCCGGCGGCGAAATCCAGGAAGCGGTTGCCGTCCACGTCCCAGACTTCAACACCGCGTCCCTTCGCCATGACGAAAGGGTAGTCGCGTGGGTACGAGGGTGTCGTGACAGAGCGGTCACGCTCGAGCAGCGCGCGCGCCTTGGGTCCGGGCAGCTCGGTCTTGATGTGAGTCGAACGCATGACACTTCCTCGATTGCGAAACTCGGCGACCATGTTCTTCCTCAGGCGGCAGGTAACCTGATCCGGATCGGGCTCGCGTGGGCCTTCTGGGTGCGCGCATGCAGATCGCGCAGGCACTCGAGATCGGCGCGTTCGGGTGGTGGCAGCTGTTCGATCGTCGCCGCAGACTCGAGCGGCCACCCCGTCGCATCGCGAGCGGCCTCCACGGTGACGCCCGGATAGAGGCCCGTCAACTGCAGCTCGTCAGTCTCGGGGTGCGGGCGCAGGATGCCGAAGTCCGTGATCACGGCGCGCGGCCCAGTGCCGGGCGCGCCGCTTCTGCGTCGTGCGCCCGATCCATCGAGGTAGCCGCAGGAGGTCACGAAATCCAGTTGCGCGACGAAACTGCGCGGCGACTGTTTCATCACGATGAGCACCTCGCGCGCGTGCGTCGCAATCTCGGGCGCGCCCCCGGCTCCTGGCAGGCGAACCTTGGGCCGCGAGTAATCGCCCACGACCGTGGTGTTGAGGTTGCCGAACCGATCGATCTGCGCCGCCCCCAGGAAACCGACGTCGACGCGACCGCGCTGCAGGTAGTGAGTGAAGATCTCAGGCAGCGGCACGACGCAGTCGGCAGTTTCGGCAAGCTCGCCGTCGCCGATCGAAAGCGGCAGCACGCTGGGCTTGGTGCCCACCGTCCCTGATTCGTAGATCAGCACGAGATCCGGGGCGTGTCGCAGCCGCGCGAGATTGCACGCCGCGCTGGGCAGGCCGATGCCGACAAAACACACGGCGCCGTTGCGCAGCTGGCGTGCTGCGGTCACGGTCATGATCTCGTCGGCGCTGTACGCTGCTGCCCCCATGCAGCGCAGGATACCTCACGGACCCTCGGCTGCGGCAGCGCTATCGGACCACCAGCACTGCGCAGTGCGCGTACGCGATCACCAGGCGCGACACCGATCCCAGCAGCCAGCGTTCGAAAACTCCCTGGCCTCGATGCCCGGTGACGATCAAGTCCGCCTGCCAGCGATCGGCGGCGGCGATAATCTGCTCAGCGGGATGGCCGATGCGAATCTCGCTGTGCGTTCGTACGGCGCCGTCGCTCGCTGCGCTCAGCAAGCAGGCAATCTGCTGCTCGAAATGCGTCTGTCCCTGTTCGACAATGGCTTCGGTCTCGACGTCCTCGGCGAAATCCGGTGGGCGGATCACGGCCACGACCCGCAGCTCCGCGTTGAAGCAGCGGGCCATCTCGAGGCTGCGCTCGAAGGCCTTTCTGGCCGGCTCGGAAGCATCGAATGCGAGCAGGATTCTCTTGAACATGTGGGACCCTCAGCGATTCTCGTCGACGCGAACCGTTACCGGGCCGCCGTGCACGGCGGGTTCCGTCGACACGGAACGCTCCACGTCGATGTCGCGGAGCAAGTGGCGAGGCAGGAAGAAAGCGTTCGCGATCAGGGTCGGGACGATGGCACTGCCGATCACCGTCGCGATGAGATAAGAGTACTGCTCCTGGCTGATGATGCCGTGCGAGAGACCGAAGAGCGCCGAGATGCTGCCGAACGTGAGGCCGGTCGACATCAGGAGCGTCGTGTACATGGCTTCGCGACGCGGCGACTTGAAGACCTGGGTGATGGGATACACGCCGACGAACTTGGTGACCATCTTGGCACCCAGCAGGATCAGCAGCACTCCGCCGCCGGAGATCAGCGCCGGCACCGAGACGAAGGAGCCCGCACGGATGAAGTAGAACGGGGTCAGCAGGCCGAAGGTGAGGGTGCGCAGGCGTCGCACCAGCGCGTGATCGCGGCCGACGCTGTTGGCCAGGATCATTCCCAGCAGGTAGGCCGGCAGTACCGGCTCGCTGTCCGCCCAGAGCGCCAGCGCTCCCAGCCCGAACATGATGAGCAGCAGCAACTTCGCCTCGAGCTCCGACGGCCGGCCGCCGAAGCGCCGGAAGAATCGCGGCACCAGCCACGGCAGCACGAGGAATGCACCGACGCTGCCGCCTGCGAACCCCAGCGTCTTGAGAGTGAATGGCGAAAACTTGAAGCCGAGCGCCAGCACCGTGGCAAGGTCATTGACGAAACAAGCCGCCAGCACCACCTTGCCGTAGTCGGTGCGATTCAGGCCGAACTCGAGCATCACGGCGTATACGACGGCGACCGAGGTGGTGGAAAGCGCGATGCCCGCCAGCCAGCTTGCGTCGCTTCCCCAGTGCAGCAGGTAGTGCGCAACGGCGGCGCAGCCGAGGAAGGGCGCTGCGAAGCCCACCATGCCGATCACCGTCGCCTGCCGCCATTCGCGGCGCATCACTGCGGGGTCGAGTTCCGCACCCGCGAGGAATGTGAGCAGTACCGCGCCGGTGCTGGCGAGGAACTTGATCCAGGATTGGTCCGTGCCGAGGGCCGCTGTGCCTAACGCTGCGCCGATGACGAGCTGCGCCACGGTGCCGACGATGATCTCGGACATGGCGGTCGCAATGCGCAGAGCGATCGAGAGGAGCGTTGCGAGAAGCGCCAGGCCGAGCCAGAGCGCTGCGAGTGCGTAGATCTCGGTCACGGAGAAACAGGCTTGCCGGCGGTGACGAGGTTGCCGATGACGCCGAACTCTGCGGGCAAGCGCGCGTAGACGAGGCTGACGCTCTCACGGCGCAGGCTGTCGAGCAGGCGATCTGCCTCCTCGTGAGTCATGATGAACTCCACTTCGATGGTGAGATCGCCGGCGAGTTCGAAGAAGTGCTGTTCGTGCAGCACGCCGTGACGTCCGAACCCGGCGATGGCGCGAAACGCCGAGCCACCGTGAATGCCGTTGGCCTTCGCGTGCTCGAGGAGCCATTCGTAGAGGAGCCGGTGCCGGTGCTTGACGTTCTCGTGCATGTAGAAACGCAGGTATGTGCCATTCATTGGATTCGCTCCGTGGTTCGTTCCAGCGGTTACTTGCCGACGACCGCGCGCACCAGAAAGACTCCGGCACCAGTCAGGAGCAGCGAGCCAGTGACGTGGATGGCGACAGTGGCCGCCGCCCACGCGTACTGGGCGCGCAGCAAGAGCGACACCGCTTCGGCGGAAAAGGTTGAAAAAGTCGTGAGTGCGCCGAGAAGGCCGGTCGTGATCAGGAGGCGCGTCGTGGGAGACAGGCCGAGCGGCTCGGCGCCGGCCATCATGATTCCGATGACGAAGCCGCCGAAGAGATTGGCCGTGAGCGTGCCGAGCGGCAGCGTCGGGAAGACCGGGTTGAGCAGGACGCCCAGTCCCCAACGCATCCATGCGCCAAGGATGGCGCCGGCTCCGATGACCAGCAGGCTGAGCCAGGGCATTCGAGCTCCTTTGCGCGCGATTCGACCGAAGGGCCGCCATGAGGCTGCGGCAGGCATCGCGCGGAGCGCCTACCGCAGCGCCGTTACACGGCGGGGTAGGCATCATCAGCCTTGCGGCGGTTTGCGGAGGAATGCCATCTCCGAAGATGGCTCACATCTTACGCAAGCCTCGACCGCGCCGCCACTCAACGCGATCCCCGGCGCGCACGGCATCGGGCGCTCAGGAGGAGATATTCAGTGCGCGCAGAAACTCCGCCTGATCGCGCAGCCCGAGCACGTGCCGCTCCATCCAGATGAGGAACGTCTTGCGATCGCGCGAGATCTCATCCCACGCCGTGTAGAAGCTGTTGTCGCGCGCGTAGTAGCCCTGCACATAGGACGGATACGCGCCGCCCGCAACGACGGCCACCGCGCTGACGAGAAAGCCCGGCAGCACGATGGCGTTCATGTCAGCGTCCAGCCGCTCGACCTGCTCTTCCACCGTGACGATCAGGCAGCGCGCCGCCATCGCTGCCTCGCGCACCGCGCCGACGATGCCGCGAATGAGCACGTTGCCCGCGGCATCGACCTGCTGCGC
>DATBIF010000265.1:0-12147 GCA_036557045.1 Steroidobacteraceae bacterium | reverse complement strand
TATTGGACGGAAATTTCCCGAATTTGCGCTGACCGGCGTGGTTTCGGGCGACCTGCAGAACGCGTTCACGCCGTTCACGCAAGACAGTTTTGCGGGCAAGTGGCGGGTCATCTTCTTCTGGCCGAAGGACTTCACCTTTGTCTGCCCGACCGAGATCGCCGCTTTCGGCAAGCTCAACAGGGAGTTCACGGCGCGTGACGCGCAGCTGCTCGGAGTCAGCATCGACTCGGAGTTCGTGCACCTCGCCTGGCGCCGCGACCGGGAGGAACTGAAGGGCCTGCCGTTCCCGATGCTGTCGGACATCAAGCGCGAGCTTTCCGGCGCGCTCGGAATCCTCGACCCGGAGGCGGGCGTGTCGCAGCGCGCGACTTACATCGTCGATCCGCAGGGCGTGATCCGCTTCGTCTATGTCACGGACCTCAACGTCGGCCGCAGCCCGGAAGAAGTGCTGCGTGTCCTCGACGGGCTGCAGACCGACGAGCTGTGCCCCTGCAACTGGAAGAAGGGCGAGGAGACGCTGAAGGCCGCCTGACGGCCGTTGGGCGGGCCGCAATGACTGCGGCCCGTTCGCCTTTCTGCGCGGCGAGCAACTCGATTCCACTCAACCATGGCGGCGGAAATGACTCTCGACACACTCAAGGATTCGATTCCCGACTACGCGCGCGATCTGCGGCTCAACCTGGGCACGGTGCTCGGTGGCCAGGGTGCGCCCGGCTTGACGCCGGCGCAGCTCTGGTCGATCGCACTCGCGACCGCGATTGCGGCTCGCAACGTGTCCTTCGCCAAGGCGATTGAAGAGCTCGCACGCGAGCATCTCGATGAGGCGCACATCAATGGCGCGCGCGCGGCTGCGGCGATCATGGGCATGAACAACGTGTACTACCGCTTCCTGCACCTGGTCGAAGACGAGGAATACCAGTCGCTGCCTGCGCGGCTGCGCATGAATGTGATCGCCAATCCCGGCATTGCCCAGGATGACTTCGAGCTCATTTCGCTTGCGGTCTCCGCGGTCAACGGTTGCGGCCTGTGCATTACCGCGCACGAGCGCAAACTCCGTGCGCACGAGGTGAGTCGCGAGATGATCCAGAGCGCCGTGCGCATTGCCTCGACCATCCATGCGGTTGCCGGCGTGCTGGAGTTCGCACAGGCGGCTTGACAGTCGCCGAACAGCGACAGCAAATCGCCGCAGAAAGTTTTCTCGCGAAGCGCTTCGCTATACTTTGGCGCATGAGCGCCACGCCCAAACGCCTCTCTGCAGGCGCGGTCATTGTGCGCGACACACCGCAGGGATGGCGCTTCCTGCTGCTGCGTGCTTTCAATCACTGGGACTTTCCCAAGGGCCTGGTGGAGAACGGCGAGGACCCGAAGGCCGCCGCAATCCGCGAAGTGCGCGAAGAAACGACGCTCAGCGATCTCACGTTCGCGTGGGGCGAGATGCACACCGAGACCGGCCCCTACAGCCGCGGCAAGACCGCGCGCTACTACCTCGCCGTCACTCGCAGCGAATCGATCAGCCTGCCGACCAATCCCGAGATCGGCCGGCCCGAGCACAACGAGTATCGCTGGGTTGACTACGCCACGGCGCTGCGACTCGTCTCCGATCGCGTACGTCCCGTGATGGAATGGGCGGCGGCCATCCTCGAACATGACGCGGCGCACGCCCCGCGGCAGGCGCCCGGACGCTGACGCTCGCATCCCGCCGACGAACGCGGTAGCCTCGCGCTTTTCGCGGTGCTCCCGGCATGTATCGCATTGTGTGGGAATTCGACGCGACGCCCGAGCGGCTACAGGAATTCGAGCTCGAATACGGGCCCACTGGAAAGTGGGTGGAATTCTTCCGACGCAGTCCCGAGTATGTGAGCACGGAACTGTTCCGCAGCACGGAATCGCCGACGCGCTTCATCACGCTGGACACCTGGCGCACGCGCGCAGCCTACGAGGCGTTCCGCAAGAGCAATGCCGAGGAATACGCGAAGCTCGACAAGTGGTGCGAGCAATTCACTGCGCATGAAAGGACTCTGGGCATGGTCGACGATGGCCGCGATTGAACGCCCAGCGCATGGATGTCTGACGCTAAGGACCTCAGGACCGGAAAAGCAGCGACCCGCGTGCTGCTCGTCGGCGCCGGCTTCGTCGGGTTGAACGCCGCCAAGGCGCTTGGCAACCGTCCGGGCGTCGAAGTCACGGTGCTCGACCGGCAGAATCATCACCTGTTCCAGCCGTTGCTCTACCAGGTGGCCACCGCGGCCCTGAGTCCCGCCGATATCGCGGCGCCGATCCGCAGCATCCTCTCGAACCGTCGCAATATCCGCGTGCTGCAAGGGAGCGCGCGATCGATCGACGTTGCGCGACACGCAGTCGCAACGGACATCGGTGAGCTCCGCTATGACTACCTGGTGCTCGCATGCGGCGCGACGCATGCGTACTTCGGACACGACGAATGGGAGGCGTATGCGCCCGGGCTGAAGAGCCTGCCGCAGGCGACCGAGATCCGGCGCCGCGTGCTGAGTGCCTTCGAAGCCGCCGAGCGCGAGACCGATGCGGCACGGCAGCAGCGGCTGCTCACTTTCGCCATCGTCGGTGCGGGTCCGACCGGCGTCGAGCTTGCGGGCGCCATTGCCGAAGTGAGCCGGTACACGCTGGCGCGCGACTTTCGCAATGTCGACCCGCGGCAGGCACACATCGTGCTGGTGGAAGCGGGGCCGCGCATTCTGCCGACCTTTGCGCCGGACCTGGCCGCGCGTGCGCAGCGCGATCTCGAATCGCTCGGCGTACAGGTTCGCCTCGCCTGCATGGTCACGGGAATCGACGAGCACGGTGTCACGATGGGCACGGAAAGTCTCGCAGCGGAGACGATCGTGTGGGCCGCGGGCGTGCGCGCGAGTCCCATAGGCGCATCGCTGCCCGTCGAGCGGGACCGGTCGGGCCGCGTCACGGTCGGACCCGATCTGACGATCGCGGGTCATCCCGAAGTATTCGTGGCCGGCGATCTTGCCCGCTGCAAGGACATCGACCATGACCGTCTGCTTCCGGGCGTCGCAGCCGTGGCCATGCAGCAGGGCACTTACATCGGCCACACGATTCTCGGCGACCTGCACGGCCGCGCACGGCGGCCCTTTCACTATTTCGACAAGGGGCAGATGGCGACCATCGGGCGCAGTCGCGCGATCTGCGAGATCGGCCGCATGCATTTCGCCGGGCGACTGGCATGGTGGCTGTGGCTGCTGGTGCACATCTATTCGTTGACCGGCTTTCGCAATCGCCTCTCGGTGATGCTGCAGTGGGCGTGGTCGTACTTCACCTTCGGCCGCGGCGCGCGGCTCATCGTGCCGCAAGACTGGCGCGAGCACCGGCCCAGCGGCGAAACGCACTGACGGTGTACGATACGGCGCCGCCCGAACAGCAGCGGGCGGCCCACTGCTGAACAACTCCGGAGACAGCTGCTTCCATGAGCTCGAAACGAATCCGGCACTGGCTCACCTGGGGAACGATCGCCGTCGTCGGCGCGGCCGCGTTCGGCGGCATCGCGCTGAATCGCGGCGAGTCGGTCAACGCCGCGTGGCTCGTCGTGGCCGCCGCCTGTGTGTATCTGCTCGCGTATCGGTTCTACAGTGGCTGGATCGCCGCGCGCGTCCTCGCGCTCGATGCGACGCGCGCAACCCCTGCGGAATGCCTGGAGAACGGGCGCGATTTCATGCCGACGCATCGCTGGATCGTGTTCGGTCACCACTTCGCCGCGATCGCGGGCGCAGGCCCTTTGGTCGGTCCGACGCTGGCGGCGCAATTCGGTTTTCTGCCCGGGATGCTCTGGCTGCTCGTCGGCGCGGTGCTGGGCGGATGTGTCCAGGACATGCTGGTGATGTTCTGCTCGATCCGCCGCAACGGGCGCGGCATTGGCCAGATGGCGTATGACGAACTGAGCTCGGTGGGCGGAACCGCGGCGCTGGTCGCGACGCTCACCATCATGATCATCCTGATCGCCGTGCTGGCGCTCGTCGTGGTGAAGGCGATGGCGCACAGCCCCTGGTCGACGTTCACGGTGTTCGCCACGATTCCCATTGCCATCCTGGTCGGCATCTATCTGCGCGTGCTGCGCCCCGGGCGCGTGCTCGAGGGCACGGCGATCGGCGTTGTATTGCTGCTGCTCGCCGTGGTCGCCGGCGGCTGGGTCGATACCAGTCCGAGCCTGCGCGGCTGGTTCGACCTCGACGCGCATGCGCTCGCCTGGTTCGTCATGGGTTACGGCCTGGTGGCGGCCGTGTTGCCGGTATGGCTGTTGCTCGCGCCGCGCGACTACCTCTCGACCTTCGTGAAGCTCGGCGTGGTGGTGCTGCTGGCGCTCGCGGTGTGCGTGCTCGCGCCTGAGATCAAGATGCCGCCGATCACGCGCTTCATCGATGGCACGGGCCCGATCTTCAGCGGCAAACTCTTCCCATTCCTCTTCATCACGCTCGCCTGCGGCGCCATTTCCGGCTTTCACGCCCTGGTCGCTTCGGGTACGACACCGAAGCTCCTGACGCGTGAGACCGACCTGCGGCTGGTTGGCTATGGGTCGATGGCACTCGAATCGAGTGTCGGCGTCCTGGCATTGATCGCGGCGTGCGTGCTCGACCCAGGCGTGTACTTCGCCATCAACGTCGGAGCGGGGGTCGTGGGTGCGGACGCTGCGACGGCGACCGCAACCATCACGAGCTGGGGATTCCCGGTCACCGCCGGGCAGATGCAGCACCTTGCGCACAGCATGGGCGAGCAGACGCTGTTTGCCCGCACCGGGGGCGCACCTTCACTCGCCGTCGGCATGGCGAGCATCTTCGGATCGGCCTTCGGCGAGCACCTGCTCGCGATGTGGTACCACTTCGCGATCATGTTCGAGGCGGTCTTCATCCTGACGGTGCTCGATGCGGGTACGCGCGTCGGCCGATTCATCGTGCAGGAGGCATTTGGCAAGGTGAGCGCATCCTTCGGGCGCACGTCCTGGTACCCGTCGGTGGTGCTCTCGAGCCTCGTGACCGTCGCGGGGTGGGGCTACTTCCTCTATATCGGCGTCATCGACCCGAACGGCGGCATCAACATCCTGTGGCCGCTGTTCGGCATCGCCAACCAATTGCTGGCCGCGATCGCGCTGGCGGTGGTGACCGCGATCCTGGTCAAGAGCGGGCGCAGGAAGTACGCATGGGTGAGTGGCCTGCCGCTCGCCTGGCTGGTGACGGTTACGACCGTGGCATCGCTGCAGAAGATCTTCAGCAGCGACCCGAAACTGGGTTTTTTCGCGGCGGCGCATGATCTCGCGAGCCAGCTGGCGGCCGGAGTGCTTGCGCCGGAGCGCGCACTGGTCGCGCCGAAGCTGATCTTCAACCAGCAGCTCGACGGATGGCTGACGGCATTCTTCCTCGCGCTGGTCTGGGTGGTCGTGCTCGACATGGCGCGCAGTTGCGCCCGGCATCTCGCGGGACCCGGTGCGGCAGCCACGCGCGAGACGCCCTATCAGCGGACGCAGCTCGCATGAGCGCGGTCTCGCGCAATCTGTGGGCGCGATTGTGGGGAGCGCTACGTTCGCTGAGCGGGGATGACCGCTACGAGCGCTACCTCGATCACCTGCGGACTCATCACCCCGAGGTCGAGCCGTTGACGCGGGCGCGCTTCTACGCGAGCGAGCTCGAGCGGCGCTGGGACAAAGACGGGCCGACGCGCTGCTGTTGAGCTGCCGCTGTCAGTCGCGGAAATTGACGTACTGCAGCGGCACGCCCGCTTCCGCCTTGCGGAGCAGCGCGATCGCCGCCTGCAGATCGTCCTTCTTCTTCCCGGTGACGCGCAGCTTGTCGCCCTGGATCTGCGTCTGGATCTTGAGACCCGATTCCTTGAGCTGCTTGACGAGCTTGCGACCGGTATCCGCGTCGATGCCGTGCTGCAGCGTCACTTCCTGCCGGGCTTCGTTGAGGGCGATCTGCGGCTCGGCGACCTGCATGCACGCCACATCTATGCCGCGCTTGGAGATCCGGAGCTTCAGGATCTCGAGCATCTGCTTGAGCTGAAAGTCCGCGGGCGCGTGCAGCGTGACCTTGAACTCCTCGAGCTCGAAACGGGCGCCAGTCCCCTTGAAATCGAAGCGTTGCGACACTTCGCGGCTCGCCTGGTCCACCGCGTTGGTGACTTCGTGCGCGTTCAGCTCCGAGACGACGTCGAACGAGGGCATGTCACAGGCTGGTCGGCGTGTTTTCGATGCTGCGATAGAAGATCACGGTCGAGTCGAAGTGCCCATCGGGCCCGCGCTGGTAGCGCGGAATCAGGCCGACGCGCGTGTAACCTGAGCGCGTGAACAGTCGATCGCCGTAGCCGCCCTCACGCGCATCAGCGAGGAGGAGCGTGCGCCCTTTTTCGGCGGCCACCTTCTCGATCGCCAGCAACAGCGCGCGGCCGAGGCCCTTGCCCTGCCACTGCGTATGCACGAGGAGCTTCTGCACTTCCGCACGGTGTCGTGCATTGGCCCGGGAAGTAAGCAGCAACTGCGCGCAGCCGATGATGGAGACGCCGTCGCGCGCCAGCAGGATGACACGCTCGCCGCGCGCGACTTCGCTCAGCGCCGCCATCCAGTAGTTGCGGGCGTCGGCTGTCGACAGTGGCGCGAGGAAGCCGATCGAGGCACCGCTCTCGACCGCGTCCTGCAGCAACCCGACCAGCTCGCTGAACAGCTCGAGGCTGGGCGTGGTGCGAATCTCAGCAATGTTCCACATGGCTGGGTCCGTATCCGGGGAACGCAACGGTATCACGAACCCTCGGCGAGCAGTGTCTCCACGGTCTGGACGAAGCTCGCCTTGAGCTCTTCGTAATGGGCACCGGTCGCAGGACCGGAGAAGCCGGTGTAGATGCGGCGCACACGTCCCTTACGGTCCACGAACAGCGTCGTCGGAAATGCGTACACGCCGCTCAGCTGCGGCAACCGCGTGGAGGCATCCTCCTTGTCGGAAATGCCCGCGATGAGCGTCGGGTACTCGATACCGAACTTGGCGCGCATGGCGGCGACCGCCCGCGAGGCGGGCTCGAAATCACCCGAGTGCTCGAACATCAGCTCCACGATCTCGAGACCCTGGTCGCGATACTGCTTGTACAAGGGCGCGAGGAACGCCGCCTCATCGTGACAGTTCGGGCACCAGCTTCCCCCGAGGGCGATGAGCATGACTTTCTTCCTGAAACGTGCATCGGCGATCGACACGGGCTTGCCGGTCTCATCCGGAAAGGTGAAACCGAAGGCCCACGTGTCGTCGCGGATGGTAGTCAGGCTGTCGGGATCGGCGAGCTGTGCCTGCTCATCGCGCCGCCCGTTCCATTCTTCCACAGGGCTCAGACCCGACCAGTACTTCCCCTGGAGTTCGCCCGTCGAGGTCACCTCGGCGTGATAGAGATATGCGTGTGCGCCGTCGAACGTCGACAGGTAAAGCTCGTTGTCACGCATTTCTCCCGCAAGGTAGCGATGATCGCCCGTCTGGGTGAGGAACGTGCCAGTCACTTCGCCATGGGACTGCGTGAACTCGCCGACCGCGGGGCTCAGCTTGCCGCTCGAGTCCTTGAAGGTCACCGCCCAGCGACCGCTGACGTCGGCATTGTGGGTCGATGGTTCCCTGAAGAACCGGTAGGCGAGGTCGCGTTCGGCAACCAGTGGAAGTTTCTGCTCGCTCAGGCCGCCCTTGACGAGCACCACCTCGCCTTCGAGCCGGCCGCGCTCGAGCTTTGCCGAGAGATGATTGCCAAAGCCGGGCATGGCCATCTCGATGCGCCGGCCCTTTACGCTGACATCGGGAACGCGCACGCGCTCCGGGCCATTGATGAGGTAGGCGACCAGCGCCCCCTGCTCCGACTTCAACTCCAGCCCAAACGGCAACTCGCCCCCAGGGAGCGTGAGCACCGCGCGGTACAGTCCAGGCTCGATGCGCGCGCTCTCGCAGGAAACGAGTAAGGCTGCCAGCACAATGGCGCCGAGCGCGCCTGCGCGGCTTGCAAGCTCTGTTCGCATGAGGATCCGTGTCGTTGCAGGACTGCCGGCAGGCTAGCGCCCCGGCGCCGGCTCCTCAACGGGGTCAGGGTGCCGTGATCGGCTCGTAGCGGGGCTGTGCGGCGACCCGCGCGATCCAGGCTCGAATCGCCGGGAAACGCGCCAGCGAGAAGTCCCCTTCTTCGGCCACGTGCGTGTAGGCGTAGAGGCTGATGTCGGCCAGCGAGTACTGACCACCCACGAGAAAGTCGCGGCCCGCCAGTCCTTTTTCGAGCACTTCGAGCGCCTGGTAGCCCTTGTCGACCTTCTCCTTGAGCTTCTCGCCCAGCTCCGCCTCGGTCTTGTGCAGTGACCCCAGCCAGAACCGAACCGTGCCGACGTTCGGCTCCAGGTTGTATTGCTCGAAGCTCAACCACTGCCAGAGCTGCGCACGCTGCAAGCGGTCGCTGGGGACGAGGCGCGAGCCCTCGGCGAGGTACCAGATGATGGCGTGGCTCTCGGAAAGAAAACCTTGCCCCTCGATCTCGAGGAGCGGAATGCGACCGTTCGGGTTCTTGGCCAGGAACTCGGGGGTCCGGGTGAGTCCTTGCTTGATGTCGATCTGGACCAGCCTGTAAGGGATGCCCAGCTGCTTGAGGACCAGGCGACACTTGTACCCGTTGCCCGATGGGAGATAGTCGTAGAGAGTCAGTGCGCCGCTCATGGGGGCCCCGATGCTAATGCAAAAAGGCCGCGGCAGGGGCGATGCTTCAGCGCCTGCCGCGGCCAGGGGATCGCGCGCTCACTGCGCGACGATGATCTCGGTCTCAGCCGCGCCTCGTGCGACTGCAACCCTCAGGCGCCCGTCCAGTTCCGTCGCGAAGCGCGGCGCCTGCACCAGCATCTCGCCGACATGCGCCGGCAGCCGGCTGGCGACCACGGTAATGGCGCCGAGCTGTGTCAGCTGACTCGAACCCGCATGCGATCGATGAGCGACGCTCGCATCGTCCGCGGGCGCGCACAGCGCTCCCTTGGTCGCGGCACACACGGCCACGCTCTCGGCGGTCCCGCTGACGCGGCTCGGCTCGCGCTCGAGGAGCACCAGCCCCAGCGCAAACAGCAGTAGCGAAACAACGAATCCAGCCCGCGCTTTCTCAAGTTCGCTCATGACCCACTCCTTTCCGGCCCCTGCGGGGTGCCGGTGGCGCCAGCCCGGCGCCTTTTTGACGTGGGCGCAATTTCGGCTAGATTCGCCACTCCAGCAAACGCATTACTTGAATCCCCGTTAAGGGAACTTGAAGTGGCTTCCGCATACGACCGACTGCCTCTGAATGCGCTTCGGGTCTTCGAAGCCGTCGCCACGCGCCTGAGTTTTGCCGAGGCTGCCGAAGCCCTGCACGTCACGCCGGCGGCGGTGAGCATGCAGGTGCGCACCCTCGAGGAGTATCTGCAGGTCCCCCTGTTTCGTCGCAGTGGCCGCAAGGTCGCGCTCACATCCGAGGGCGAGCAGCTCCTGCCCGGCATCCGCCGCGGGCTGGACGAGCTGGAAGCGGCGCTCAACGAACTGCGCAAGGATCGCAAGGGTGGACAGATCAACATCAGCATGCTGGCCTCGTTCCTGCAGAAGTGGCTCCTGCCCCGGCTCCCGGACTTGCGCGACCGGCACCCGGATGTCGAGCTGCGCGTACACACCTCGCGCGAAAGCGTCGACTTCTCGCGCTCGGATTTTCATGCCGCCATCCGGCTGGGGAGTGGTGACTACAAAGGCCTGTACAGCGAGAAGGTGATGGACGAGTGGCTGGTGGCGGTCGCCGCCCCCGGTGTGCTCGCGAAGCACGGGCCGCTCATGTCTTCGCAGCCCCTGGAGCGTTACCCGCTGTTGCAGAGCACGGACGAGCCCTGGATCCACTGGCGCGAAGTGGGCGCGGGAGAGCCCAAGCCGGTGCGCGGATCGGTGCTGGACGACTCGGTGAGCGTCATCATGGCCGCCGAACAGGGGCTCGGCTTTGCGCTCGTGCGCTGGAGCCTCGCCGCGAGCGACCTGCAGGCGGGCCGCCTGGAATTCGCGAGCCCGGTGGCGTTGCCCTATCGCTGGGCGTATCACTTCGTGTGCCCGAAGTCATACGTGGCGATGCCCAAGATCGCGAGATTCCTCGATTGGCTGCGGGCCGAGGTCCAGGCTTTCGCCGAGCCGCACGCTCTCATGGCGCAGAAGGGCATCACCGCGCGCGCCGCGTTTTCCGTGCCCGCGCCCGACAAGGCAGCCGCGCCGGCGAAGCCGGCCACGCCCGCCGAAAGGAAGATTGCTCCCGTCCAGAAAATCGTGCCGGCCAAGAAGGCAGTCTCCGGTGGGGCACGCGGCAAGTCCGCCGCGCGTACGCGCCGCTGAGCGCTCCTCAGGCGCGCAACGTATTCTCGAGTTTGCTGACGGTCTCCGCACCCACCTTGGTGCGCAGATTGTCGAGGATGATCGGCACGAACTTCTGCGCCTGATCGGCGCCCATCCGCAGGTTCGAGAATCCCGAGACGATTGTCGCGAGCAGCGCGGCGTTGCCGCCGGCGAGTGAAGCGAGTCCGCCCAGCAAGCCCCCGCCGCTCTTCGGCGCCTGCTGTACCAGGGCATCGAGGCCCGGGACCGACCCGAGCATGCGCTGAAACTCGGCGCTGCCGAGCTTGTCCTTCGCCGCCTTGAAGAGGATGGCGGCGCCGCCCCGCGCCTGCGACTCATTGATGTTGAGCTTCTGACTGAGCTCCGTGAGCAGGTCCTGCATGTCGGGACCTCAGCTCTTGAATGCCGGTCGCGGAATGCCGCTGGGGTCTTCGCGCCACGGCGTCCACAGCAACGCGAGGCGTCCCACCGCGATGTCGGACTTGCGCGCGCTGAGGCTCACCTCGCGCACCTGGATGGCCTGTGGATCGACGGCGCCCTGCAGCATCGCGATCTCCTGGTCGCAATCCGCGTTGAGCGCAGTGAGGCGCTGCTGCAAGACCTCTTCGCTCTCGCTGGCGCGCTCGACATCTTCGTGCTCGCGCCCGATGCGGCCGGCGGAACGCACGGCCGTGGCGGCCTTTCCCATCGTGCTGGCGGAAAGCCCGCGACGGGATCCGAATAGCGCGCCGAGGACAGTCGCCCCGAGCGAGATCGCGCTGCTCAGCTTCTGCTGTGAATACTGCGACTGCTCGCGTGCGACGCGGTCCCGGGCGCGACGCAGCTGATCCTGCAACGCCTGCACTCGCGGCGCGTACTTGGCCCGCAGCTTCTCGACGAGCGCATCACGCTGCTCGCGCAGCGTCTGCCCGACGCGCGTGCGAAAGTCGCCTTCGCTCTCGCCCGCCCTGGAGCTGAGCTTGGGCTGATCGCAGGCATAGACGGTGAGCTTCGCGTGCTGATAGAGATGATCCTCGAGCGACTTCGCCCAGGCCGCGTAACTCGACGCACGCAGTGCCGCCGCGGGGACCTCGCCAAAGCGCGCGGAGCTTTCCGGTGCGGTGTCGCTGCGCCCCTTCAGATCCTCGATGATGATCGCTTCATCCCACGACACGTCCTTGCCGTCATCGGTGAAGGGCGCGACGTAAGACGCTTCGTACCACACGTCGACACCCGACTTGGCATCGACGTAATGCAGGCGCGTCGGGCCCGCGATCATCGGTTTGTAGGCGAGCCCGCCGCTGCCGTCCGCGGTCGGTTTCAGGAACAGCTCGCCGACATCGCCGGGCAGCGTTGGGCGACTACTCGACGCGGCGCCCGCCGCCGCCGCAGTTGGCGCGGTCTGCGCTGGCGTGGATTCGGCAGAGCTCTTGCGGCGCGTACTCATCAGCGTCTCAATTTCCGTGAGCGTCAACGGCCCGCGCAGGTAAGAGAGTGCCCAACGGCTCTGGAACAACACGGGCGCGTCGTCGTGCACGTTGCGCATCAGGAACACGCGGCTCGTGAGGTTCGACAACAGGCCCGCGATCGTCGACTGATCGAAGCCCACGCCGCCGAGCGCGCTCTCCAGCCCCTCGATCACGCGCTGCTTGTCGCGCTCGGTCTGCAGGCGCCCGATGAGCCAGGTGCCTGCGTTCGACAGTCCCTTGTAATCGAGATCGACCGGGTTCTGCGTGGAGAGCACCACGCCGAGGCCGAAGGCGCGTGCCTGCTTGAGGAGCGTCAGCATCGGCAGTTTCGATGGCGGCATCGC
>DATBIF010000264.1:0-4956 GCA_036557045.1 Steroidobacteraceae bacterium | reverse complement strand
CAAACCGATAGCCTACAGTCCTATTGTTCCACCAGCGTGCCGCACCGGAAGCAGATCATCCGCATGGCGGTGAAGCGCCACAGAGCGTCCCGATTATCTGCCGCCGATCGCCCGCTCCCGGGAGCTATTGATCGGCGAACGCCGATCACCAGTTTTGCGCTACGCCACCCCGTCGGGAACCATCTCGTAGCGATTCGGCGCGGCGCGTTGCGCTGTGGTAGATTGAAGCGACGCCTTCAGCCTCTCTGCGCGTGCAACTGTCTCAATTCATTGCCGAGAATATTGAGCGCATCCTCCAGAACTGGGAGGATTTTGCCCGCTCGCTAGAGCGCGGACGCGACATGAGCATCACGGCCCTGCGGGATGATGCCGAGCGCATGCTTCGGTTCGTTATCGTAGACATGGAGAGAGAGCAGTCGGCGCAACAGCAATTTGACAAATCGACTGGGCGCGGCCCACAGCTTCCTCTGGGCCAACACAGCGCGGCCCACGACCACGGACTGGGGCGCGCTCTCGAGCACTTCACGCTCGCCGAGCTGGTCTCCGAGTACCGTGCGCTTCGCGCGAGCGTAACGCGGATGTGGCTTGACGAAGCGGCGCCCACGCGGGACAACGTGCTTCAGCTCGTGCGGTTCAACGAAGCAATTGACCAAATTCTGGCCGAGGCAGTGTCCCGGTTTAGCGAGAAGTTGGACATGGACGCCGACCTGCTTACCGCTTCCGTAGGCCATGACCTGCGCAACCCCCTGAACGCGATCATTACGGTTGCGCAAATCTTGGCACGTGGACCTGATAGTTCAGCCGCACAAGGCGCCGCTGCTCAAATTGAGCGCTCTGCAATGCGCATCGCGTCTATGCTAGGCGAATTGCAGGATTTCACTCGTACCCGCCTAGGCGCATCGATCAGCTACAAGCTCCAGCGATGCAATGTGGCGGAAATTTGCAATGCGGCAGTGGCTGAAGTTGCCGCCACTCACCGCACGCATCAAATCGTATGCGAGTGCACGGGGGATACGTGGGTGATCGCCGATCGCCTGCGCATTTCGCAGGTCATTTCCAACCTCGTTGCCAATGCAGTCCAACATGGGGCTCGAGGAGGAACCGTCAAGGTGCACGTCGCCGGTGAGCCGGAGCATATTCGCATTGAAGTGCACAACACAGGAACGCCAATACAAGCGCCGCACTTGCGCGAAATCTTCGAGCCGCTTTATCAGATACAACGCGGCGAAGGTCATGATCCGGGGAGCCTCGGGCTCGGTCTTTACATTGCGCGCCGCATCGTCATCGCTCATGGTGGAACCATCGAAGTTACATCTACGCAGACAGCTGGAACCACGTTTGTTATACAGCTGCCACGGAAGGCAGCATTCGATATGACTAGCGCGCATTGAATCCGCGGGTGGCCCGCGAATCGCCTTAGGGATCCCGATGAAATCGTCGACCAGGGTCGGCGAAACACGGATGTACAACGGCGGTCTAGAAATGGCGTTGTGGAATCGCGAAGCTTTGTGGGCTAAGAGAGGGAATGTGGGAACGGACTACTTGATTCCCAACCTTTCCATGCGGTAGCGCATCGCCCTGAACGTGATCCCGAGCAGCTTTGCGGCGGCGGTGCGGTTGTAGCGCGTCTTTTCGAGCGCTTCGTTGATCGCCGAGCGCTCCACGCGATCGAGATAGTCCTGCAGCGGCCACTTGTCTCCGGTGGGAAGCGTGGTGTCCGTCTCTTCGGCGACCGGCGTCAGATGCAGGTCCTCCGCGGTGATGTGCTGCGGATCACCGGCGAGCGAGAGGCCGCGCTCGAGGATGTTCTCGAGCTCGCGCACGTTGCCGGGGAACGGATAGCGCTCGAGCGCTGCGACCGCCGCGGACTCGAGCGCCGCCGGCGCCCCTCGCGACAGGCGCGTGAGGATGGCGTTGGCGATGAGCGGGATGTCCTCGCGCATCTCGCGCAAGCTGGGCATCGACAGCTCGATCACGTGCAGCCGGTAGTAGAGGTCCTGCCGGAACTCGCCGCTGTCGACCAAAGCCGAGAGCTTCTTGTGCGTCGCGCTGATGATGCGCGCGTCGACCGGATCCTCCTGCGTCGAGCCGACCTTGCGGACTTTCTTCTCCTGGATCGCACGCAGCAGCTTCACCTGCATGGCGAGCGGCAGGTCGGCGACTTCGTCGAGGAACAGCGTGCCGTTGTTCGCGGCCTGGAAGAAGCCGTCGCGGTCGGCCTCGGCCCCGGTGAACGCGCCCTTCTTGTAGCCGAAGAACTCGCTCT
Organism: Steroidobacteraceae bacterium; assembly: GCA_036557045.1. Lineage (GTDB taxonomy): Bacteria > Pseudomonadota > Gammaproteobacteria > Steroidobacterales > Steroidobacteraceae > DATBVX01. The sequence goes on along the minus strand of DATBIF010000264.1, from coordinate 2,690 downwards.
CCATCAAGTTCTCGGGAATCGCGCCGCAATTGACGGCCACGAACGGCTGCTCGGCGCGCGGCCCCTTGAGATGGATCATGCGGGCGGCGAGCTCCTTGCCGCTGCCCGATTCGCCGTTGATGAACACCGGCGCCTGGCTCTTCGCGAGGCGGTCGATCAGTCCGCGCACCTGCTGCATCGCGGGCGACTCGCCGAGCAGCTGATAGCTGCTGGCCGGCTGTGCCTTCTCCGGCACCTTCAGCGCCTGCTTCACCAGCGCGCGCAGTTGCTCGAGCGCAACGGGCTTCGCGAGATAGTCGAATGCGCCGGCCTTGAGCGCGGCCACGGCGTTCTCGGGGCTGCCGAACGCCGTGATCACGGCGACCGGCACGTCGAGCCCGCGCTGGCTGATGTGCTCGACGACCTTGATGCCTTCGCCGTCGGGCAGGCGCCAGTCGGTGAGGCAGAGGTCGAACGGCTCGCGATCGAGCAGCCGGACCGCTTCGCCGACGCTTTCGGCGCGCGTGGTGTCGAGGCCCATGCGCGAAAGGGTGAGCTCCAGGAGCTCGAGCAGATCGGGCTCGTCGTCGACGACGAGGACCTTGGGTTGACCGCGGGCTTTGCGTGACATTGGCGTCGTAGGTAGGGGCCGGGCGAATTCTAAGGCTTCGCGGCCTGCGTGGGGGTCAGCGCGCGTTTCATGGTGAGGCGGAAGTGCGCGCCGGGTCCTTTGGGCAACAGCTCCAGCGCGGCGCCGTTCGCGTCGGCCAGCTCGCGCGCGATGTAGAGGCCGAGCCCCGTGCCGCCGGGGCGCGTGGTGAAGAAGGGCTCGAAGATCTGCCCGCGCAGGTCGACCGGTATGCCGGGGCCGTCATCGTCGAGCTCGCAGATCACGGCGTCGCCCATGTAGCCGGCACGTGCCATGATCCGGATGCTGCCTTCCTTCTTCTGGCAATGCTGCCAGGCGTTGCGCACGAGGTTCCAGACGATCTGGTTGAGATGTCCGCGGTCGAAGATCGCCAGCAGCTCGTCGGCGACGATGATCACCACCCCGCCAGACGGGATGTTCTCGGCCTGGACGATCTCGTCGCACAGCGAATGCATGAACTCGCCGAGCTGGATCACCTCGGGTTGCTGGCGGTCGCGGCGGTTGAGCTGCAGCACCTCGCCGACGATGCGGTCGATGCGCTTGGCGTTGTTGCGGATCATCATGAGCAGCCGCTGGCCCTCGGGGGCGACCGCGCGATCCTCCTCGAGGAGCTGCGCCGCCTGGTTGATCGCCGACAGCGGATTGCGCACCTCGTGGGCGATCGACGCCGTGAGGCGCCCGAGCGCGGCGAGCTTCATCTGCTGCGCTTCGCTTTGCGCGCGCCCGAGGTCCTCGAGGTAGATCAGCGTCCCGCCATTGAGTCCCGAGCCGATGCGCACGAGCCGTACGCGCAGCAGCCGCTGCGTCGCCTCGACCTTGAAGGGTCGCAGCGGCTCCGTGAAATCCTCGTTCCAGCGGCGCCAGTAGTCGTGGAGGGTGGTGGAGAACTCGGCGAGCCGCATGCCGCCGCGCATGCGCCCGAAGCCGCCCAGCAGACGGGTGACCTGTGCGTTGTGGCCGCGCACGACGCCGTTCAAGTCGACGACGAGAACGCCGTCCTGCATGTCCTGGATGATGAGGCGATTCACCTGCTCGAGGTTCGCGACGTCGATGCCGCGCTGCGCGGCGAGGTCCTCGGACGCCTTGGTATAGCGGCCGAGCGCGACGGCCGTGCCCACCGTCGCGAAATAGCCGAAGCCGATCAGGCCCGTCTGGAACAGCTCCGCGGCGCCGACGTTGCCCCCGATGGAGCGCCACGTCTGCAGCGCGAGCAACGCCACCGTGGCGAACGCCGCATGGAAAAAGCCCGTCTGCGTGCGCAGCAACCAGCCGCTTGCCGCCAGCTGCGGAAACAGCAGGATGGGCAGCGGCGCGCCGGTGCTGCCGCCCGCGACCATGACGAGCCCCAGGAAGAAGATGTCGCCGGACAGCAGCACGAGCAGCGTCATCGACAGCGGCAGCGGCAGGCGCTCGTGCTGCACCCACCAGAACGCGCCGATGCCGAACAGGAAATAGATCGCCGACGCCGTGAGGAACGCGTTGGGCGCCTCGACGCTCAGGATCTTGAGGTCGAACAGCAGCGCCATGCCGAGCAGCACCGCACCGCAGACCGCGCGGTACAGCGCCACGATCCACAGGATGCGCCGCGCCGAGTCGGTGATCGACAGCGGCAGCGTCGGCGGCTCGAACGGCGGTATCGCGGGCGAAGGCTGGGTGGCCATGTCGAAGGTCGTGCGGGCGCACGGCCCGAATGCCCGGCCGGTCGCTCGACGCGCATTGTGCAGCAAGCCGTGCTGCGCGGGGGACCGTCCTTCGCTTGCGGATCAGCGCTCGTCGCGTGGATGCGCGCAGGCCGGCTGGCCGCAGTGGAAGCCGTCCGGAAGCGCACGGGCCTCGGATCGCGGCAGGAAGACGCCGCACGCGACGCAGCGGACCATCGCGGCGGGCTGCTGGCTCGCCGTCCCGGGCTTGCGGGCATTACGCGAGCGCGCCTTGGCGACGTTGATCAGCCGCAGCACCAGCAGCACGCCGAAGATGATCACGAGCCAGAGGATGATCTTGCCCATGCGATCCTTCAGAGCAGCTTGCCAGGGTTGAGCAGGCCGCGCGGGTCGAGCGCCGC
>DATBIF010000263.1:0-8751 GCA_036557045.1 Steroidobacteraceae bacterium | reverse complement strand
GTGAACAACGCCATCGTGCTCATCGACGCCGTCAACCGGGCGCGGCAGCGCGGGCTCGACAAGCACGCGGCGCTCCTGTACGCGGCGCGCGCGCGGCTGCGCCCCATCGCCATCACGACCGTGAGCACGATCCTCGGACTGGTGCCCATGGCGCTCGGCTTCGGCGATGGCTCGGAGGTCCGCACCCCGATGGCCATCACGGTCATCGGCGGCATGGCGGTATCCACGCTCCTGACGCTCGTCGTGATCCCGGTGGTCTACTCGCTGATGGTGCGTGAGCGCGCGGCCGTGACCGAGGCGCCTGGCGCCGTCGAACCGGGACGGCCGTGATCCACACCGACATCGCGCTGCGCCGCCCGGTCACGACGGTGATGGTGTTTCTTGCCGTCACGTTGATCGGCGTCATTGCCACGCGCCTGCTGCCGCTCGAGCAGTTTCCCGACATCCAGTTCCCCGGCATGCAGGTCACGATCCCGTATGCGGGCTCGACGCCGCAGGAGATCGAGGAACAGATCACACGTCCCGTCGAGGAAGCCCTGGCGACGCTGAGCGGCATCCAGGAAATCCGCTCAACCTCGAGCGAGGACCAGGCGCAGATCGAGATCCAGTTCGACTGGGGCACCGATTTCGACGCCGTCGGCTTCCAGGTCCGCACCAAGCTGGATGCCATCCGCAACCAGTTGCCGCCAGGCGCCGATCGCATGCTGATCTTCGCCGGCTCGCTCGGCGACCAGCCGATACTGCAGATACGCATTGCCGCCAACCAGGATCTCTCCGACGCCTACGACACGCTGGAGCGTTATCTCAAGCGACCGGTCGAGCGGCTGAACGGCGTGGCCCGCGTGGAGCTCGCCGGCGTCGAGCCGCGTGAAGTCCGCATCCTGGTCGATGCCGGGCGCGTTGCGGCTCACGGCGTCGACTTGCGCAACCTGCGCCAGCTCCTCGAGCGCAGCAATTTTTCCGTGAGCGCAGGTGAGATCACCGAGCGCGGGCAGCGCTTCAACGTGCGCCCGATCGGGGAGTTCCGCAGCCTGGATGACATCCGCAGCCTGGTCCTGCAGGGCAACGTGCGCCTCGCGGATGTCGCGAGCGTGGAACTGCTGAGCCCCGAAAGGGAAATGGGCCGCCATCTCAATCACCGGCCCGCGGTGGGACTCGAGGTCTACAAGACGACGCAGGCGAACGTCGTCGACGTCGTGAAGCGCGTCCTGAAAGTGGTTGACGCCGCTCGCGAGCTCCCGCAGATGCAGGGTATCGAGCTGCTGATCATCGGCGACCAGGCGGGTGCCATCGTGGCGTCGCTCAAGGAACTGCGCACCGCCGGACTCATCGGCGCGGCGCTCGCGTTCCTGGTGCTGTTCGCATTCCTGCGCGACTGGCCCACGACCCTGATCGTCACGCTGGCAGTGCCGTTCTCGCTCGTCATCACGCTGGCCGCGATGTACTTCCTCGGACTCTCGATCAACATCCTGTCGATGATGGGCATGCTGCTCGCGGTCGGCATGCTGGTCGACAACGCCGTGGTCATCACCGAGAGCATCTTCCGCCACCGCCAGATGACGCCGGACCAGCCGATAGCGGCGACGCTCAGCGGCGTGCGCGATGTCGGTATCGCGGTGACCGCAGGCACCGCCAGCTCGGTTGCGGTGTTTCTGCCGCTCATGTTCGGCGAACGCACGGAAGCGACGATCTTCCTGAAGCACATCGCGATCCCGATCGTCGTGGCCATGGTCGCTTCGCTCATCGTCGCACAGACCCTGATCCCGATGCTGACGGCGCGCTTTCCCGTGCCGCCTCCCATCGGCGCGGGCACCCTTCTCGGCAGGCTGCGCGAGCGTTACGCGCGCGCGCTTGGCTGGACGCTCGAGCACAAGTGGATCACTGCGGGAGGCATAGTGCTCATTCTCGCCTCGGCGATCCTGCCTGCCTCGCAGATGAAGAGCGACATGTTCCCGCCCGATGCGGGCCGTGATCTCGTCATGGAATACCACATCGACGGCACCTTCCCGCTCACGCGCGTGGAGTCGGCCGTCAATCTGGTCGAGGGCTACCTGGAAAAGAATCGCCAGCGCTTCGAGATCACCACCATCTACTCCTACTTCCGACCCGACCAGGCGCGCACCTTCCTGACGCTGACGCCGAGAGGCGAAGCACGCAAGGAAACGAAGGAGATCATTGCCGAGATCACCAAGGACCTGCCCGAGATCATCATCGGCAAGCCGAGCTTCCAGTTCGACCAGGACTCGGGCGGCGGATTCAGCCTGCAGCTGGCAGGCGAATCGACCGAGCGGCTGACGGAGCTCAGCCAGGAACTGGCGCGCCAGCTCAACTCCGTCGACGGGCTGGAGAGCGTGCGCTCCGAGGCGCGCAATGGCGAGGAAGAGGTGCAGATCATCGTCGATCGGGCGCGCGCTGCCGAGCTGGGCCTGAGCACCGAGGACGTCGCAGGCTCGGTGGCAGTCGCGATGCGCGGCGACAAGCTCAAGGAGTTTCGCGGGCCAGAGCGCGAAGTCGATATGCGCCTCACGTTCCGCGCTTCCGACCGGCAGAACGTCGAGGACCTGATGCGACTGCCCTTGTACCTGCCGAACGGCGCGCGCATCACGCTGGGCTCGGTCGCGGAATTCCGCGTGGCGCGCGGGCCGCGCCAGATCACACGCGTGAATCGGCTGACGGCGGTGGTCATCGCGGCCAATCTGCAGAAAGGCGCGACGCTGGATGACGTCAAGAAACGCGTTACCGCGCTGCTGGACCAGATTACGCTGCCGCCCGGCTATACGTGGAAGTTCGGGCGCGGCTTCGAACAGAACGATGAGACCCAGCAGGTGATGCTGGTCAGCATCGGCCTCGGTGTCGCGATGATCTTCCTGGTGATGGCCTCGCTCTTCGAATCGGCGCTCTACCCGCTCTCGATCATCACCTCGATCGTGTTCGCCATCGTCGGCGTGTTCTGGTTCTTCTTCGTCACCGGCACCACGTTCACCTTCATGGCGATGGTGGGCATCATGATCCTGGTGGGCGTGGTGGTGAACATCGGCATCGTGCTGGTGGCCCACATCAACAACCTGCGTGCGACCGGCCTGGCGCGCAATGCCGCCATCATCCAGGCGGGCCGCGATCGGCTGCGGCCGATCCTGATGACGACCCTGACGACGTTGCTCGCGATGCTGCCCCTGGCGGTAGGCGATGCGCAGGTGGGTGGTGGTGGCGTCGGCGGCGGCGGCCCGGCCTATTTCCCGATGGCGCGCGCCATCATCGGCGGCCTGGCATGCTCCGGGGTGCTGTCGTTGTTCGTCGTTCCGGCGTTCTATGAGTGGTTCGACGATCTCAACCAGTGGCGGCGCCGTGTCATTCGCGCCGCGCGCGAGCGCAATGCTCCCGCCGGACTGCTCGCTCAGCGCAGCAGCACGCGGTAGATGCTCCAGTAGTCGTCGGCGAGAATTTGTGGCGCAGACAGCGTCAGCATCGTGCGACCGTCGGGTGCCGGCGGAGCGATCCCCGCGAGGCTGTCTGCCAGCGGCACGGTGTCGGCCTCGGCGCGGTACTGGGCGGCCTCCTTGAGAAGCTCGACACTCGCCTTGATCTGCCCGGCGAAGCCGCTGCGCGACTTCACGGCTCCCATGGCCTGTGCGATCGCCATCATCAGCGCTTCGCAGTTGTCGCGTCCGCCGAATTGCGCCTCGTGCACGCGTTGCGTCATCGACTCGCGCACGCGTGTCGCGAGGCCCTCGGTGCTCAGGCGCGCTCCCAGCACCAGCGCGTAGGCAATGATCGCAAGATTGATGGCGCGCCGGCCGTCGGTCGAGAGCCCCGGAAATGGCGGGCACTGCTCCTGCTCGATGGTCGCGTGCTCCTCGCGCAGGCGCGCGGCGTCGTGGATCGCCGCGTCGGCGTGCACCCGCTCGCCCGCGATCTGTGCCGCGAGCCTGCGGCGGCGAAAGTAGTTCCAGAAACCCCGCATGCCCTGCAGCCGCTGAGAGAGGTCGTCGAGCGTGCGCTGCCGCTCGGCTGCGAGATCACTCGCCGCCGCGAGCTGCGCGTCGACCTGCTCGAGCTTGCCGCGCAGCTGCTGGTTGAACTCGAATGTCTGCCGCTGCCGCTCGCGCTCTTCCTGCTGACGCTCGAGCTCACCGGCGAACTGTTCCAGCTGCAGATTGCACGCCCGCCACAGGCCGCGCAGCTGGTAGTAGACCAGCGCCGTGTAGCCGGATTGCGGATTGCCGAGCAGCGTCTCGAGCGAGTCCATCTGCTCCTGCGCCTTTCCGGTCGCAGTCTCCTGCTGCTTGAGGCGCTGCTTGAGGTCGTAGATCTCGTCCTGCAGGTCCTGGTACTGCTTCTTGAGGTCGGCGCGATTCTTGAAGAGCTGCACCAGGCGTTCGTCGTCGGCCGGCTTGGCCTTCGGTCCGAACGGCAGCTTGAAAGGCCTGAGTCTGTCGAAGATCGCCACCTGCTCGATCCTTTGACTTTCAGGAGCTCACCGGAAAACACGGCGCTACGTCAGCACATCACCCGTGATGCACGCTTGTCATTCTGCCGTTGCCACGCGGCGCGACGCGGTCGGAGCGCGCGCGCAAGTCTCGGTCTGAAATCGGTGGCCACGCTCCGCGCAGTATTCCAGCCACTTGTTGAGCACCATGTTGCGCGCCCAGCGTTCGCCGAGCTCGCGGCGCAGCGAGCCGATCTCTCGAACCTGCTCACCCAGTCGCTCGCGAATTGCCCCCGCGCGCCGCCAGCCCGAGCAGCTCGACGCTTCGGCCAGCCGCGCATCGTGATACACGCGTACCTGCATGTCCGGCGTGACCAGCGGTCCGCGACTGCCTTCGAGCAGGTAGCTGAGCTGCAGCGTGGTCGTGAAGCGACAACGCTCGAGCACCTGCAGATGCAGGTCGACATCGCCCGGTGCAGTGGAGATCAGATGACCCTCGATCGCGTCGGGCGCGGACAATATCCAGCCGAGCCTGATGTAGTTGCTCTCGTAGAGCGTCATCAGGCTCACGAAGGTCCCGGGCCGCGAGCGCCAGGAAACTGCGCACAGCTGATCGCCGTCCATGCATCGAATATAGCACAGCCGTTCTGCGCGCTTGGCGCGCTAGTGCGATGCGTTTCACGCTTCCATGCGCGAAAAATTCACGGACGTACGCGTCGCTCCACGCCGGTGCGGTCGAGAATGCGGCTGGAGATTTCCTCGATGGAGCACTCGGTGGTATCGAGGTACGGAATGCCCTGCCGGTCGAACAGGGCCTCGGCCGCGCGCACCTCGTATTGTACCTGCGGCGCAGAGGCGTAGCGGCTGTCCGGGCGCCGTTCATTGCGGATCTGTTGCAGACGCTCGGGCTTGATCGTGAGGCCGAAGAGCTTGCGATGCTGGGCGCGCAGCGCCGTCGGCAGCATGCGCCCCTCGAGCTCTTCCTCGGTCAGCGGAAAGTTCGCTGCAAAGATTCCATACTGCAGCGCCATGTAGAGGCAGGTCGGCGTCTTGCCGGATCGCGAGACGCCGACCAGGATCAGGTCGGCGTGATCATAGTCGCGGGCGCCGGCCCCGTCGTCGTTGGCCAGTGCAAAATTCGTCGCGTTGATGCGCATCGTGTATGCGTTCAGGTCGGCCATGCTGTGCGCGCGGCCGCTGGTATGCGAGGAGCGCACCGCGAGCTCGCTCTCCAGTGGCCCGAGAAATGCATCGAAGAAATCCAGGAACAGCCCGTTGGCTTCCTTGACGATGGCACGCAACTCGTCCTGCACCAGCGTGCTGAAGACGATCGGGCGCACGCCCTCCTGCTCGGCGACGAGGTTGATCTTGCGGGCCGCTTCCTGCGCCTTGTCAACGGTCGAGATGAATGGCAAAGTCACCGGCCGAAATTCCAGGCGGTCGAATTGCGTCAGCAGACTGTGCCCCATGGTCTCAGCGGTCACACCAGTCTGGTCCGAGACGAAGAATACGGTTCTGCGGCTCACGGCGCCTCATTCACGCGGCATCCCGGTCGCAGAGTGTTCCACTCTCCCGCGGTCCGAGACAAGTGCGCGGCGTTTGCGTGGCGCCCGCCGCAGTCCTGAGGAGCACGCTTGAGTTCCTACATCCTGCCGTTCGCCGAGCTGGGCATGCGCGATGTCGCGGTCGTCGGCGGCAAGAATGCCTCACTCGGCGAAATGATCCGCAATCTCGCGCGGCTGCAGGTGTCGGTGCCGGACGGGTTCGCCACCACCGCGAGCGCGTACCGGGAATTCCTCGCGCAGGGCGGGGTCGCGACGCGTATCACGGAGGCGCTGCGCGGGCTCGACGTCGAGGATGTGGTCAAGCTCGCGGAGACCGGCGCGCGCATCCGTGGCTGGATTCTCGCCACTCCGTTTCCGCAGGCCCTGCAGTCCGAAGTGCTTGCTGCCTGGGAGCGGATGAATGGCGGCGGCGAGATCGCGGTCGCGGTGCGTTCGTCGGCCACGGCCGAGGACCTTCCGGAAGCGTCATTCGCCGGACAGCAGGAGACCTTTCTCAACGTGCGCGGCCGCGAGCACCTGCTCACCGCGATGCATGAAGTCTTTGCATCGCTGTTCAACGACCGCGCGATCGCGTACCGCGTCCATCAGGGCTTCGACCACAGCCAGGTCGCGCTTTCGATCGGCGTGCAGCGCATGGTGCGAAGCGATCTCGGCGCGAGCGGCGTGATGTTCACGCTCGATACCGACTCCGGCTTCCGCGACGTGGTCTTCATCACCTCGTCCTACGGACTCGGCGAAACGGTCGTGCAGGGCGCTGTGAACCCTGACGAGTTCTATCTCTACAAGCCGGCACTGCGTGCGGGACGGCACGCCGTCCTGCGCCGTACTCTCGGCGCCAAGGCGATCAAGATGGTGTATGCGCCACCGGAAAGCGCTGAGCGCGTGCGGACCGTGGATGTACCCGAGGCAGATCGCCAGCGCTTCTCGCTGAACGACGACGACCTGCGCACGCTTGCCAAGCAGGCGTTGACCATCGAAGAGCACTATGGCTGCCCGATGGATATCGAGTGGGGCAAGGACGGCGAGAGCGGCAAGATCTACATCCTGCAGGCGCGGCCCGAGACGGTGCAGAGCCGCGCTGGCCGTTCGATTCAGCGCTTCACCCTGCAGAGCCGCTCGCGGGTGCTGGCGAGCGGACGCAGCATTGGTCAGCGCATCGGTGCGGGGCCGGCTCGCGTCGTACGCGACGTCAGGGAGATGGCGCGCGTGCAAAGCGGTGACGTGCTGGTCGCCGACATGACCGACCCCGACTGGGAACCGGTCATGAAGCGCGCATCCGCGATCGTCACCAATCGCGGCGGTCGCACGTGTCACGCCGCGATCATCGCGCGCGAGCTCGGGATCCCGGCGGTGGTCGGCTGCGGCGACGCCACGGACAAAGTGAAAACGGGCCAGGAAGTCACCGTGTCCTGTGCGGAGGGCGACACCGGCTTTGTCTACGAGGGACTGCTCGGTTTCGAGCAGCGCCAGATCGAGCTCGATACGCTGCCGCCGGCTCCGGTCAGGATCATGATGAACGTCGGCAATCCGGACCGGGCCTTCGACTTCGCGAGCATCCCCAACAACGGCGTCGGCCTGGCGCGCCTCGAGTTCATCATCAACCGCATGATCGGCGTGCACCCGCGTGCACTGCTCGAATTCGACAAGCAGAGCGTCGAGCTCAAGCAGTCGATCCGCCGCCAGATGGCGGGCTATGCCGATCCGGTCGGGTTCTACGTCGAGAAGCTGAGCGAGGGCATCGCGCAGATCGCGGCCGCGTTCGCCCCGGAGCCCGTGATCGTGCGTCTCTCCGACTTCAAGTCCAACGAATACGCCAACCTCATCGGCGGGCGCCAATACGAGCCGCACGAGGAGAACCCGATGCTCGGGTTCCGCGGCGCCGCGCGCTTCGTCGACGAAACATTCCGCCCCTGCTTCGAGCTCGAATGTCGCGCGCTCAAGCGCGTGCGCAACGAAATGGGACTCACCAATGTGCAGGTGATGGTGCCCTTCGTGCGCACCTTGAAGGAGGCAGAACAGGTCACGCAGCTGCTGGCGGCCAACGGACTGAAACGCGGCCAGGATGGCCTCAAGCTCATCATGATGTGTGAGCTGCCGAGCAACGCGGTGCTGGCGGAGCAATTCCTCGAGTTCTTCGATGGCATGTCGATCGGCTCGAACGACATGACACAGCTCACCCTGGGCCTGGATCGTGACTCGGGCATCGTGGCGCGCGCCTTCGACGAGCGCGATGAGGCGGTGAAGGCGTTGCTCGCGATGTCGATCGCCGCGTGCCGCAAGGCCGGCAAGTACATCGGCATTTGCGGGCAGGGGCCTTCCGATCACCCCGAGCTCGCCCGCTGGCTGGTCGAGCAAGGCATCGACAGCATCTCGCTCAACCCCGACAGCGTCGTCGAAACCTGGCTGTTCCTCGCCGACCGCAGCGGCTCGTAGAGCAGTCGCGCGCGGCCATTGGCTGACAATCCCGCCCGACGGCGCCGGATCACGCTCACTGACGGCAGAACCCGAAGCTGTATCCCCGCGAACACAGGCGCCGACGCCGTCGGCAGGAGTCAGCCAATGTCCACCCGCTCCTGCACGTGAACCTGTGAAGAGAACTATGCGGCGAAGCGCCTGAGAGCCTGTGGGCTGGCGGCGGACGCAAAAGCTGACCAGCGCAGTGCGCGCAAGCTGCTATTAGGTTCTTAAGGCAGGACGCTTGGGTCGTTGGCTGGGGGTGCCCTTGGGCTCCTGTGTGAAATTCCCTCTGTCCGGGCGACC
>DATBIF010000262.1:0-2283 GCA_036557045.1 Steroidobacteraceae bacterium | reverse complement strand
GGCGTCGTTCCAGGTGCCGCAGCAGGGTGTCGAGCACCAGTTGCCGATGCCGCAAGTGCCGCCGCCCGAGGAGCTGCGCGACATGGATACGCACCACCGGGAGATGATTCCGCAGATTCCGCAGAAACTGCAGCAGCTGTTCGAACATCAGCGCCCGTTCGAATTCCGGCCGGTGCGCATGCCGGACTTCTTCAGCCGCGAGAAGCTCGAGCCGATCAAGCACGTATGGCTGCGCGCGGTCGACCAGCCGCCGCGCGATCAGCCGCTGCAACGCTGTCTGCTCGCGTATGTCTCGGACTACCACCTGCTGGATACGGCGACGCTGCCACACGGTGTCTCCTGGCTGCGCAGGGATGTACGCCTCGCGAGCATCGATCACGCGATGTGGTTTCACGCCGATGTGGAGCTCAACGACTGGCTGCTCTATTGCATCGACAGCCCGAGCGCCTCGGGAGCGCGAGGCTTCGCTCGCGGCAGCATTTTTTCGCGCGCCGGGAAGCTCGTCGCCAGCACGGCCCAGGAAGGTTTGATCCGCGTGCAGACGCTGCCGCCAGGAGGCCAGTAGTGCTGCGCGCGATCCTGGTCCTCGCGATCGTGCTCGGCATCGTGATCGGCGGCCTGCTGCTGTTGCGGCGGACTGCGAACATGCAGCCGCCAATCCCGAAAGTGCGCCGGCCGCCGGACGACGAGGATGAAGACGCTCGGAGCGGCTGGTAGCGCCGCTCAGCGCAGCGACAAGTCCATCCGCACCAGGCCCGCATCGCCCGGCGCCGGACCCGCATTGACGATGAAGAGCCGGGACGGGTCGATCTCTCCCGATCCCAGCAACAGCTCCTGCACTTTCTGCGCACGCGCCTTGCCGAGGTCCGCGAGGGCCGTCTCGGGTACCTCCACCGTGGGCAGCGCGAGGTCCTCGAGTTTCTTGATCTCGGGCTCCAGCTCTTCCGCAGGCGGCGGCTTGTCGGACTTGAGCTCCTTGTCGTCCTGCGGCAGCAGGCCGGCCTGCTTGACGTATCCGTGCAGCAGTCGCCGGTACTCTTCGCGGTCCGCGAGCACGCTCGCGTCCAGGGTGTCGACCGGCTTGCGCTTGGCGAGCAACTCGCGCCGCTGCTCCGCAATCAGACGCTGCTGCAACTCGTTCTTCTGCAGGAACGGGCCGTCGAGCGCGGGATTTACGGTGATCGGCACTTCGACTTGAAGTGCAGGCCGTTCGTGCATTGCTTTACCCACCGACTGGATGCGGCTCATGCTTTCGCCCTGCAGCTCGCTTGCGCCCGCGGCAAAGGTCAGCTGATTCACCTCGTCACCACCGCCGAACAGGCTGCCGATCCACGCGAACGGCGCGGTAACGATCTTGGTGAAGAGATTCACGATCGCCTTCCAGATCAGCGGTCCGAGGCGGAACTGCGGATCGTCGAGGCTTCCGGTCACTGGCAGATCGATGTCGATGACGCCGTTGCGATCCTTAAGCAGCGCGATGGCCAGCTTCACCGGGAGCGACGTAGCGTCCTTGCTCTCGACGCGCTCGCCGAGTTGCAGCTGGTCGAGCACGAACTTGTGCTGGGCGTTGAGCTGACGGTTCTCCACGTGGTACGCGAGGCGCACCGAGAGCTTGCCTTTTTCGATGCGGTAGCCCGCGAACTTGCCCGCATAGGGCGTGAAGGTCGTGAGCTCCATGTTGTCGAAGGCGAGCTTGAGGTCGGTATACGAATCGGCGCTGAAGTAGTTCACCTCGCCGTCGATGGTGACGGGCGCGTACGCATCGACCTTGCCATCGAGATCCACCTTGGCGCGCGAGCCCGTCCTGGAGGACAGGCCCGTCACGGTCCCGGAGAGCTCCTGGATTCCGGTCGCGAAGTTCGGCGTGAGCGAGAAGTCGGCAAAATTCGCCGAACCCTTGTCGACGCGCACCATGCCGATGCGGACGTCGAGCGATTTGCCTTCGCCTTTCGCGGAGCCGGCCTTGGGCTGCGCCGGAGCAGGCTCGTCGGACCTGGGCGCGGCCGTCGGCCGCAGGACTTCACTGATGTTCACCGTACCGTTGGAGGCGATGATGACGCGGGCGTAGGGCTTGCGACTCACGACTTCCTTGATCACGAGTTTCGAGCCGGCTCCGTCATAGTCGATGCCCGTCGCGTTGAGCTGATCCCAGCGAATGAAGTCCTGCTCGAGTGCGTTGTCGATCGTGCGCAGCTTCGCCACCCCCAGAGTTCCCGCATAGTGAGGCTGCAAGGCGTCGGCCGCGTCCCGCGCCAGTTCGAGCTTGCCCTTCGCGCTGAGGCG
>DATBIF010000261.1:0-3865 GCA_036557045.1 Steroidobacteraceae bacterium | reverse complement strand
GTGCTCGAGAACCTTGATCTGCCCATCGCTGCGGGCGCTGAAACGGAACAGGCCCAGCTCGTCGGCCAGGTCTCGCGTCAAATGGTTGCGGATGAATGCGAAGTCGTCGTCCTGCGCCATGATGCCGCGCGCGCCGTCCAGTCCTTCCTGCTCGACGATCTTCTCCCACATGGCGAAGCCCAGGTGATAGGGGTTGATCGTCAGGGCGACCTGCTGATCGGCCGCCACCGGACGGACCACGTCCGAGTGGCACTTGATCGCATCGACGTAGGCCTGTTGCGGCACGAAGTCCGCCTCGCGAAGCAGGCGGGCGTGCCAGTATGAAGCCCAGCCTTCGTTCATGATCTGCGTGGCGAATACGGGGTAGAAGTAGAACGACTCCTCGCGCACCGCGAGGAAGATGTCGCGCTCCCAGCCCTCCAGCTCCGGCGCGTACTGCGCGATGAACCACAACAGGTCGAGTTCGCGATGCGGCGGAATCGGCGCACGTTGACGCGCCTGGGCGGCCGGATCGCGAGCCGCGGGCGGCTCGAGTGAAGCGAAGCGCTGGCGGAAAGTGTCATCGGCGACTTCCGGCCTGGGCGGCAGGTACTCCGGGTAGCGTTCGCGCTGCAGCGATTGATTCATGTCGATGTGCTGCTCGAGTGCGAGGGCGGCATCGAGCGTCGCCTCCACCCGCTCCAGCCCGTGCTCGTCGATGGCGCGTCCGATCTGGCGCGCATGATTGGCCGCATGCTCGACGATGTTCTCGCCGACCTGCTGCTGGCTGCGGCGGAACAGCAGGTTGTTGCGCGAGAAGTCCGCGTGCCCGAGCACGTGCGCGGCGACGAGGACGTTTTCGGCGACGCTGTTGCTGTTGGCGAGGTACGCGTGCCCGGGATTACCGGGAAAGACGACCTCGAACAGCCGTGAATGACCCATGCGGTGCTGCACGAGCTGGTAGATGTAGCGGACGCCGAACGACCAGTGCGGCATGCGCACCGGGAGCCCGTACACGGAGATCTCCATCATGAAGGCATCCGGGACTTCTTCGAAGTCCACCGGGTTGTAATTCAACCCTGCCTTGACCGCGAGTTGTTCGATGCGTGGCAGGAGCTCACGCCATTCGCTGCGACTCACGCGCTACCTCACGGGGTCTCGGCGGCCTGTTGCTGGAAGAAGTGACGCACCGCTTCCCAGATGTCCTCGACGCGACTCACCGCGAAGCTGCCGGCGGGCTTGCCCTCGTCGCCGAGCGCCTTGAAAAGTCCTCCGGTCTCGGTGGCGAGCTGGCGCTGCGCGGTCGAGGATACTTCCAGGTAGCCGCAGTAATTGGCGCCCTCGGCGATGCCGCGCAATGCCGCCTCGGCCTGGGGCCGATCCGCCGAGTAATTGTCGCCGTCAGAAGCGTAGAAGAGATACACGTTGTAGCGCGCGGGACTGAAGCGCTCGTCCATGATCTCGCGCACCTTTGCGAAGCCGGTGGAGGCGACGGTGCCGCCGCTGCCGCTCACCTGGAAGAACTCCTCCTCGTTGAACTCCCAGGCCTCGGTGGTGTGCGCGACGAAGACGGTATCGAGATGGCGGTATTGACGTCGCAGTCCCTGCGTCGCCCAGAAGAAGAACGACTTGGCGAGCTGGCGATCGCGCTCCGACATGCTGCCGGACACGTCCATCAGCAGGAACACGACCGCCTGGATCGCAGGCTGCTCGCGCTTGGTGAGCTGGCGGAAGCGCAGATCGTCGTCGGTGAAGGCCGGCGCCTCCTCATCCTGCATGGAGCGACGCTTGATCGATTCGCGCAGGCTCCGGCGTCGATCGAGCCGCGAACGGGCGCCGCGCCTGTCCCAGCCCTCGCGCGCCCAATCGGCTTCCTCGGCCTTGCCGACGCGGGCCTTGAGATTGGGAAGCTGCATCTCCTCCCAGAGCCAGTCGACGATGTCGTCGACCTTGAACTCGAGGACGAACTCGATGCCGCCGTCCTCGCTCCCGCCGGGCCCCTTGTCAGATCCTTCGCCCTGTTGCGAGGGCTTGGCCAGCACATCGCCCGGCTTGGCATTGCCCTGGCCCACGCCCTCGCGCTGCTCGGGACGGCGCAGGCGGAAGTGGTAGTGCTCGAGCATCCGCACCGGGACCTTGACGGTGCGGGCGCCGCCGCTCACCACGTCGGCGCCGGCAATGATGTCAGGAAGTCGCTGGCGAACCGCGTCGCGAACCTTCTCGTTGTGTCGCAGCCAGTCGCGCGCGCCGCGCGAGAACAGCTCGTACCAGCCGTTGATGCGGGGGTTGGGGCCTTTGATCTCCGACTCGTCCACTGCCGTTGCCCGTGCTGAGACTCGCGCTACTCCTGCGCGAGAAGAGTGGTGACGTAGTTCAGAGCTTCTTTGGCGCTGTATTCGTCGTAACCGTATTCGCCGACCAGGCGCTGCTGCACGGACGAGATCTTCTTGCGCGCCTCATCGTCAGGACGGGCGCTGGAGGTGACCAGTCGCAACACGTCGCGGCGCTCCTCGAACAGGTACTGCTCGATCGCCTCGTGCATGCGGGCATGGCTGTCCAAGGTGAATTTCTCGCCGGCCTTGAAGGCGACCATGGCCTTGCGCACCACTTCCTGGCGGAACGACTGCTTGCCCGAATCGGAGACCTTGATCTTCTCCTCGACCGAGCGCAGGAAGCGCTCGTCGGCCGGCCGCGTTTCGCCGGTGATCGGATCGGTAACCTGTCGCTGGTCCAGCGAGGCCTCGACCTCGTCGAGATATTTTTCCAGGAGCTGCTGCGCCTCCTCTTCGAAAGAGGCGAACAGGGCCCGGTGCACGTCTTCCTTGACCCAGCGGTTGTAGAAGTCCTTGCGCGCCACCACCAGATGGTCGATCCACTGCTTCTTCTGCTTGGCATCCATGCGCGCATCGTTCTCGATCGCGTCCTTGAGCGCCAGCAGCAGTTCCATGCTGGTGAGGCTGCGCGTGTCGCTGCGCGTGATGGCGTTGGAGATCGCGTTGATGACGAAGCGTGGACTGACGCCGGCCAGGCCCTCATCGGGTGCCTCGGCGTGCAGGCGCTCGGCCTCGTTCTCGGCGAAGCCCTCGATGCTCTCGTCGTTGTAGATGCGGAGCTTCTTGGACAGATCCAGGCCCTCGCGCTCCGGCTTCTGCAGCCGCGTGAGGATGGCGAACACCGCCGCCAGCTTGAGCACGTGCGGGTCGAGGTGCACGTCGCGGAAGGCAGGAGCGCCGGATACGAGCTTCTGGTAAATGCGCGCTTCATCCCTGAAGGACAGCGCATACGGCACCTTGATGATGACCATGCGGTCGAGCAGCGCCTCGTTCTCCTTCTCCTGCAGGAACTTGTGGAACTCGGCCAGGTTGGTGTGCGCGATGATCGTCTCGTCGAGGTGAATCAGCGGAAAGCGCGACACCTTGACGTTCTTTTCCTGGGTCAGTGTCAGGAGCAGGTAGAGAAACTCGCGCTTGACCTTGAGGATCTCGATCATCTCCAGCAGGCCGCGGCTCGCTGCATACACGGCGCCCGACCAGGACCACGCGCGCGGATCGCCTTCATCGCCGACTTCGGCAACCTTGGACAAATCGACGGAGCCGACGAGATCCGCAATATCGGCGGTGGTCGGATCGTGTGGCGCATACGTGCCGATGCCGACGCGTGTCGCTTCGGCGAGGAATACGCGTTCCACGGGGACGCGCAGGTAATCGCCTTCGTATTCGCGTTGCAGCCGCTCGCGTGACCACGGGCTCAGCTCACCGGTGAACTCAACGCCGTAGGTCTCGCGAAACTCGGCGCGCAGGCTGGCGGGAATCAGGCTGAGCGGCGACTCGTGCATCGGCGAGCCCTTCACCGCGTAGAGCGCGCCCTCGTCGGTGCGGCTGTATTC
>DATBIF010000260.1:0-5113 GCA_036557045.1 Steroidobacteraceae bacterium | reverse complement strand
CCTCGGGGCCGACGTCATCAAGATCGAGAACCCGGCGGGCGGGGACGATACGCGACACTGGGGACCGCCCTATCTCAAGGACAGCCAGGGCCGTGAGACGGCCGAGTCGGCGTATTTTCTCAGCGCCAATCGCGGCAAGCGCTCAGTCGCGATCGACTTTGCAACGCCCGAGGGCGAGCGCCTCGTGCGCGAGCTTGCACTGCAATCCGACGTGCTCGTCGAGAATTACAAGGTCGGCGGCCTCGCGCGCCACGGGCTCGCGTGGAGCGATCTCGAGCCGCTCCACGCGGGACTCATCTACTGTTCCATCTCCGCCTTCGGGCAGAGCGGCCCTGCGGCGGCGCACCCCGGGTACGACGCGATGATCCAGGCGATGGGCGGCCTCATGAGCATCACCGGGCGGCCGGATTCGGAGGAGGGCGGTGGGCCGCAGAAAGTCGGTGTCGCGGTTGCGGACCTGCTCTGCGGGATGTACGCCTCGACGGCAATTCTCGCGGCGCTGTACGAACGGCAGAGCTCAGGACGCGGCCAGTTCATCGATCTCGCGCTGCTCGACACGCAGGTCGCCGGGCTCGCGAACCAGGCGCTGAATTTTCTGGTTTCGGGGCAGCCACCGGGCCGACACGGCACTGCGCATCCCAACATCGTCCCGTACCAGGCGTTTGCGACCGCCGATGGGCATCTCATGCTGGCGATCGGGAATGAGCGCCAGTTCGCGGCCTTCTGCAAAGTCGCGGGCTGCGCGCAGGTGGCCAGCGATCCGCGCTTTGCGAACAACGCAGCGCGCGTCGGCAACCGCCACGCATTGATCGCGCAACTCGTGCCCATCCTGAAATCACGGCCCACCAGCGACTGGGTATCGAGGCTCGTCGCGGTCCATGTTCCTTGCGGCCCGATCAACGACCTCGCGCAGGTGTTTTCTGAACCCCAGGTCAGGCACCGGGAGCTGCAACTGTCCTTGCCGCATTCAAGCGCCGGGCGAGCGCCGGGGGTCAGAAACCCGATCCGGCTGTCACGGACCCCGCTGCAACACGAGCGTTCCGCGCCACTCCTGGGCGAGCATACCGACAGCGTGCTGGCCGAGAGGCTGGGGCTGTCGGCACCGGAATTGCGGGCGCTGCACGACCGCGGCGTCCTCAAATGACGGTACACTGCGTTTCCGACTTCCCAGCGGTATTCAGGCATGTCCCAGCGTCGCAGCGTCACCCCCAGTGAAGGACTGAGCACCGTTCGCTACGAGATCCGGGGGCGGCTCGCCCACCGTGCTCTCGAGATGGAACGGCTCGGCTACGAGATCATCTCGCTCAACATCGGCAACCCGGGCGCGTTCGGTTTTCGAACACCGGAAACCATGCGGCTTGCAATGATCGAGAACCTCAAGGCCAGCGAGGGATACGTGCACCAGAAAGGGATCTTCCCCGCGCGCGAAGCAGTCGTGATGCAGCAGCAGGAGCGCGGCGTGCGCGGCGTGAGCGCCGAAGAAGTCTTCATCGGCAACGGTGTGAGCGAGCTCATCGACCTGGCGCTGCGCGCACTCCTGAATCAAGGCGACGAAGTGCTGGTGCCGAGTCCCGACTATCCGCTCTGGACGGCAGCCGTGAATCTCAACCGCGGCAAGGCGGTGCACTACGAGTGCCTGCCGGCGCGCGGCTTCGTGCCGGATCCGGAGCAGATCGAACGGCTGATCACCCGTCGCACGCGCGCGATCGTGGTGATCAACCCGAACAATCCCACCGGGGCGGTCTATCCGCGCACGACCCTCGAAGCGATCGCGCGCCTCGCCGAGCAGCATCACCTGGTGGTCTTCAGCGATGAGATCTACGACCAGATGACCTATGAGGGCGCCGAGTTCGTGCCGATGGCGACGCTCGTGCACCACACGCTGTGCGCCACGCTCAGCGGGCTGTCGAAGATCTATCGCGCGTGTGGCTACCGCGTCGGCTGGGCGTCATTCTCGGGCGATCTCGAGCACGCCGCCGACTACCTGGCCGCCCTCGAGCTGCTGGCATCGCTGCGCTTGTGCAGCAACGTGCCGGCCCAGTGGGCCGTGCAGACGGCACTCGGCGGTCACCAGAGCATCCGCGAGCTCACCGCACCCAACGGGCGGCTCTACGAGTCGCGGCGCACCATCCTCGCCGCAGTCTCGTGCAGCAAATACCTCGAGCTGGTGGCACCGAGCGGCGCGATGTACGCCTTCATCGGCGTGAACAGCGAAGCGTTGCCGGACTTCGACGACCAGGCATTCGCGATGGATCTGCTGGAACAAAAGCACGTGCTGGTCGCTCCCGGCGTGAGCTTCAACGTCCCGTATCGCAATCATTTCCGGATCACGAATCTGCCGGAGCCAAGGGTGCTCGCGACGGTGTTCGAGCGGATCGAAGAACTGCTCGACACGTACGCCGGGAACGCGGCGTTGGCGCGACGGCCGGAGCTCAAAGTCGTGAAGGATCAAGCCGCAAAATAAATGACTTCGCAAGTGTCACGTATATCATTGATATAACTTGATTTGTCTGCACGGCTGCCGGCAACCCTGAAGCACGCCCTGGAGCGTGGAGCGACCGTTCTCACGGCGAGCGCCCAGCAGGCGCGAGCGATTCACGCCGCCTGGGGCGCGACACAACGCGAGCTCGGTCGTGCGAGCTGGCCGACGCCAGATGTGCTGGCGGCGTCGGCCTGGGTCGTGCGTTGCTGGGCGCACGCGATCGCGAGCGACTCGAGCGATGCGCTGCCCCAGATCCCGTCGGCCACGCAGGACTACGCGCTCTGGGAACAGGTCATCCTCGAGGATGCCGACGCGCGCAATCTCCTCCAGCCCTTCGGCGCCGTGCGCGCCGCCCGCCGCGCCTGGCAACGGGTGCACGACTGGAACATGCGTCTCCCTGCTGAGCAGGAAGGCGCGACCGATGAAGCAGCCACCTTCGCTCGATGGGCGAGGGCGTACCGGCTGCAGCTCGAGAGCCGCGGCTGGCTCGATGCGCCGCGCGCGCTGTGGCGCCTCGATCAACTCGAAGGCCTGCGTCCTTCACCGGAGATCGTTTTCGCTGGGTTCCCTGTGCCGATACCTGCCCATCGATTTCTCGGTGAGCGGCTCGCCTCGCGGGGTGTGCAAGTCAACTGGCTGACCGCCAGCACGGACGCGGGAAATGCAATGCAGTGTCCCGTGACAGACGCGTCATCCGAACTCGAGTGCGCCGCCCGCTGGGCGCGCGCCGAGCTCGAGGCTCGGCCGGAGAATCAGCTCCTCGTCGTCATTCCGGATCTCGAGCGTCGGCGCAACGAGGTCGAGCGTGTCTTCTCGCGCACGCTCGCGCCCGGCGGCGCGCTGATCGAGACCGCTCGCGAACGCGCGCCTTACATCATCGAGGGCGGTACCTCGCTGAGCGGGGCTCCCCTGGTAGCGGCTGCGCTGACGGCTCTGCGGCTCGCGAGCGGCGAGCTGCTGTTCGAGAGCGCGAGCGACTGGCTGCGGACGCCGTTCCTCGGCGGAGGTACTGAAGCGCTCGTCCGGCGCGCGAGGATCGACGCCAGGTGGAGGCGCAGCGCTTCGCCAGAAGTGAGCTTGCGGCATGTCATCCACGCGTTGAGTGGATCGGACAGCGGTCCCACTGATCCGGACCTGTCGCAGGCACTCGAGCGCTTCGCGGCGACGCTGCACGGTCCACGCGCGACCCTTTCACATTGGAGCGCCACGTTTGCGGCGGCGCTGCGCGAGCTCGGATGGCCCGGAACGGAAACGCTCGCTGAGCCGGAGCTCGATGCGCTCCAGGCCTTCAACGACGCCCTGGCCGAGCTCGCGACGCTGGATGCCATCGCGGGCGCGGTCACGTTGCAGTCGGCGGTGAGTACGCTCTCAGGCCTGGTGGCGCGCACGCGCCTGCAGCAGCTCCCGAGGGGCAGCGGCCTGACGATCAGCGGCCATCCCGCCGATCCCTGCGTGCGCTACGACGGCCTCTGGGTCTGCGGTCTGCATGCGGCGGAATGGCCTGGGCCCGCGCGACCGGATCCGTTCATCCCACAGTCACTGCAGGTCCTGTCCGGAATGCCCGAATCGACCGCGGCGGGAACGCTCGAGCTCGCGCGCCGCGTCACGCTGGGCCTTCTCGGGTCTGCTTCGCGCGTGATCGTCAGCTGGCCGCAGCGTCTCGGCGACGCGACGGCGCAGGCCAGTCCACTGATCGAATCACTGCCGGGAATCGACGGCGATCCAATGGAACGCGGCGGACCGCAGTACGTGCGGCAGGTCCACGATTCCCGGGCGCTCGAGTCGCTTCGCGACGAGCAGGCGCCCCCGATCGCGACACCGGCACAGTTGCGCGGCGGAGCGAGCGCGCTGCAACGGCAGTCGTTGTGTCCGTTTCGCGCCTTTGCGCAGCATCGGCTGCGGGCCGAGCCGCTGGAGCGGCCGGTGCCCGGAATCGATGCGCGCACGCGCGGCAGCTTCATTCACCGCGCGCTCGACAGTCTCTGGACCCGCCTCAGGGACCAGGCGACGTTGCTCCGCCAGTCAACGCAAGAGCGTCGCGCGCTCGTCGAGGCCGCGGTTGCAGCGGCGCGTGCCGCTGTCTTCGGGCACGCGGATCGCTGGCCGGAGCGCCTCGTCGATCTCGAATGCACGCGTCTCGAGACACTCCTCGATCGCTGGCTCGAAGTCGAGAGCCAGCGCTCGGCGTTTCGAGTGGTTGGTCTCGAGCAGCGCCAGGAGTGGAGCCAGGCGGGCCTCACTTTCACCTTGCGAATCGATCGCATCGATCAGCTCGAGGACGGGCGGATCGTGCTGCTCGACTACAAGAGCGGCGATGCGGATGCGAACGACTGGCTGGGCGATCGGCCCCAGGAGCCCCAGATGCTGCTCTATGCCACGGCGCTCAACCCGGCGCCGGGTGCCGTGAGCTTCGCGCTCATCAACGCGGAGGATTGCAGCTTCGACGGGCTCTCATCCCACCCACCCGCGTTGCCGAAACTTGAAGTCGTTGCCGATTGGAGCGCGCAGCTCGCGACCTGGCGCAAAGTGCTCGGGCGCCTGGCGCAGTCCTTTGCCAGCGGTGACGCGCGGGTCGATCCGCTCGCACGACAGACGTGCGATCGCTGTCACCTGCACACGCTTTGCAGGATC
>DATBIF010000259.1:0-5018 GCA_036557045.1 Steroidobacteraceae bacterium | reverse complement strand
TAGAACACGAACACGGCCTTCGGGTTCTTGGCGCGCAGCTGGCTGATCTCGGCCTGGTAGTCGGTCTGCTGGAACTTGGTGTAGACCTCGTCGACGATCTTGCCCTTGTAGTAGCGCTTCAGGCCCGCGACCATGTCCTTGCCGGCCTGGTAGTTCGGCGCCATCACGTAGAGCTCGCTGATGCCCTTGTCGTTGAGATACTTGCCGAGCGCTTCGGGCGACTGGTCGTTGTTCCAGGAAGCGGAGAAATAAAGCTCGTTGCACTGGCTGCCGGCGAGCGGGCTCGCGCCGGCATTGGCACCGACCATGATGTGCCCGGCGCCCGTGACCACGGGCACGACCGCCATCATCACGTTCGACCAGATGATGCCCGCCATGAAGTCGACCTGGTTCTTCTTCAGCATCTCCTCGGCGAGCTGCACGCCGACCTCGGGCTTGAACTGGTCGTCGCCGTAGATCACCTCCACGGCGTTACCGGCCATCTTGTGCCCGAGGTGATCGAGCGCGAGGTCGACCGAGTCTTTCATGTGCTTGCCGATGATCGCGGGAGGACCGGACAGCGTGGTGATGAAGCCGATCTTGATTTTTTGCTGCTGCGCCGCCGCCGGCAGCGCGATAGCGACGCTCGCCGCGAGCGCAGCGGCGAGAATGGGTTTGATCACTTCGTCCTCCTCAGGAAATTAAACTCGAATCAAAACTTAGGCTTGCGAGTCTAGAGGACGAGCCCTGCGCCGCGCAAGCGAAGCAGGATGAACTAAAGTGCAGCGAGCGCCTATCCGAGGAAGCGATTGGGCTTCAGGAAGAAGCCGAGCACGAGCGCGCCGTTGGGCGAGCGCGCGACATGCCGGTTGCCCTTGGGCCGCCACACGTAGTCGCCTTTCTTCACCTCGCCCTCGTCGTCCACGATGCTGCCTTCGAGCCGGATTCCTTGTCCTCCAGGAGGACCTTCATCTCGACGCCGGCATGGCCGGTCGGCTGCAGGGGAGGTCGGAGACGTTGATATAGCGGGAAGCGAGCGGGCCGAGCGCGGCGGAGTCCATGTTGTTACTCTACCCGCGCGAGGTCCCATGGCAAGCCCCATTTGGTGTTGAAACTCGAAGGTGTCACCAAGCGCTTCGGCGCGCGCACGGTGCTGAACGCCGTCTCCTTCGAGCTCGCGGCGGGCCAGTACGTCGCGGTCGTCGGCGACTCGGGCATCGGTAAGTCGACGCTTCTCAACGTGATCGCCGGGCTGGAACCCATCGATTCAGGCAGTATCTGCTTGCTTGACCGTGAAATCGAAAAGCTGAGCGACGACGAGCTGTCGCTGTTGAGGCGTGAGCACTTCGGCTTCGTGTTCCAGGCTTTTCACATCCTCCCGCACCTCAGCGTCGAGGAGAACGTCGCCCTGCCTCTGCTGCTGCGTGGAAACGCTGATCGGAAAAAAGCCAGAACGCTGATTGCCGCAGTCGGCCTCGAAGGTCGCGAGGCGAGCGCGCCGCGCGAGCTCTCCGGCGGCGAGCTGCAGCGCGTAGCCATCGCGCGCGCGCTCGTCGGCGATCCGAAGCTCGTGCTGGCGGACGAGCCGACCGGCAACCTCGACCCGGACAACGCGCGCCAGGTGCTCGAGCTCTTCAGGAAAGAAGTGAAGACGAACGGCGCCGCGGCGATCCTTGCCACGCATTCCGTCGAAGCGGCGGGCGGATGCGACAGAATCTACCGGCTTACGGCCGATGGGTTGATCGCCACTACAGGCGCAGGCCCCTAATTCGACCGGGGAAAACCCGTTTGTCAGGTTTGCTGTGGCCGATCGGTGACGCGGGCACCGGAATTGATACCTGTACCGGCATGGAGGTGCACATGTCGGTACCTGCAACGAAACGTCGGATATTGGTTGTCGACGACAACCTCGATGCGGCGGTCTCGCTGTCGAGGTTGATTGCATTGCTGGGACACGATGTGAACGTCGCCAGAGACGGCAGCTCGGCGCTCTTCATGGCGCGCAGCGTGCGGCCGGACTTCGTTCTCCTGGATATCGGGCTGCCCGGATCCGACGGCTTCCAGGTCGCCGAAGCGCTCAGGCGCGAGCCGGGACTCGCCGCGCTCAAGATCATCGCGGTCACGGGACGCGGCGAGCAAGAGGACCGCGAGCGCTCGCAGGAAGCCGGGATCGATTACTACCTGATCAAGCCCGTCGACGTCCCGTTTCTCGAAAGCCTGCTCGGCAAGGCTATTCCTTCGGATTGACGCTGCGCAGGTCCTCGACCAGGGCGACCAGGCGAGCGCTCTGGCGATCGACCACGTCGACCAGCTTGCGGCAGTCTTCGTCGAGGTCGCGGCGCAGCTTGAGCGTCTCCACGGCGTTGCGGATCGGGCCAAGGATGTTGCGGAACTCGTGCGCCATCATGGCGAGGAACTTGCGCGTGCGCTCGTCGGTGGCCTCGTGGCGCTTCTGCAGGCTCAAGTCGCTCACCAGGCACATCTTCTGCGAATCGGCGATCGCAGTTACCGTGACCAGCGTGCTCACCAGCTCCTTGTCGGCGCGGCGCAGGCGCACCTCGGCCTGCGCGCTCGCGCCGTGGTTGGCGTTCAGCAGCGAGGCGAGGCTCGGCTCGTCGCCGGTGTGCGCGAGCTTGAGGAGCGAGGTCCCGACGAGGCGCTCGCGCGGCATGCCGACGAGCGTCGCCATGCGCTGGTTGGCATAGGCGATGGCGCCCTGCGCCCCGACGATCACCACGCCCTGCTGCATGCGGTCGACCGCGGTCTGATAGAAGCGCTGCGCCGAGTCGAGCATCACGACCTGCTCGCCGCCGATGACGAGCGCGTCGACCGCGCCGGTGCGGATCGCGTCGACCGTGGCGCCGGCCTCCTCGTCCTTTTCGTCGCGCTCCGTGACGAGCAGCGTGTTGAACTCGTCGCTCGCGCTGATGAGCGCGATGCGCACCGGGCGCTGCCGGCCGCTCGGCGCGCGAAGCGTCGCCTTGATCTCGGCCTTGTCCGGATGCGCTTGCAGCAGCATGGCGGCATCGCCGGCGTCGGAGGTCGCGAGGTAGCGCGTCAGCGGCACGCGGAAGACGTCGATCGGGGCGAGGCCGAGCATGGCGGCGAACGCCTGGTTCGCGAACATGATCTCGCCCGAGCGGCCCACGGTGACCGCGCCCTGCTGCATCTCCTCGACGAGTTGGCGGTAGCGCGCGTACGCGCCCGAGAGCATGAGGACGCGCTTGCTGTCGTCGGTGGGGCCGACGATGAAGGCGTCGACCTGTCCGTGGCTGATCGCGTGGCGCAGCTCTTCAGCCTCATGAAGCTGCGCGCGCAGCGACGCGATCTGAAGCTCGAGGTCCATCGATTCGATGCGCGATTCGATGCGCTGGTTCATGTTCGCT
Organism: Steroidobacteraceae bacterium; assembly: GCA_036557045.1. GTDB lineage: Bacteria > Pseudomonadota > Gammaproteobacteria > Steroidobacterales > Steroidobacteraceae > DATBVX01. The sequence continues at coordinate 1,653 of DATBIF010000259.1, read as the reverse complement.
CCTAGCTCTGTTGCCGCAGCTGCAGGCCGACCAGCGCGCGCTCGGTGTCTGAGAGGTCGCCGATGATCTTGCGTACCGGGTCGGGAAGCTTGCGCACCAGCGTCGGGATCGCCACGATCTGGTCGTCCTTCGCGAGGCGCGGGTTCTTCAGGAGATCGATCACCTCGATCTCGTAGCGTCCGGCGAGGTGCTCCTCGCAGACCTTTTTCAGGTTCTTGATCGCGGCGAGCGATTTCGGCGTCTGGCCTGCGGTGTAGAGCCGCAGCTGCCACTTCTCCGGATCGCCTGCGCCATGGGTGTTGCCGTTCTTGCGGGTGTTCATTTGCGGTTCCTCTTACCTGTGCCGGTTGCGTCCGCCCCTCGGCGGCGCCCTGCGGCCGTTCTGTCATCGGTCAGCTGCTGCTCGCGGGCCCGGTCCTGCTCGGCCACGACCTTCGATTCGTCCTCGACCGCTTCGAACTCGACACGCAGCGCGGCGATCTGCGCCTCGAGCGCGGCGCGCTTGCGCGCGAGGTCGCGCTGCTTGCGCTCGATTTCCTGCGCCCGCACCAGCTTCGTCGCCTTCTCGCGGTCCTCCTGCGCGGCCCGCATCGAGCCGGTGAGCACGCCTTCGGGTCCGATGTAGACGTCCTCGAGCCTGATGCCTTCGCTCGTGATCAGGAACTCGCGGATCTGGTTGGAGTGCTTCATGCCGCGCGACTTGAGCACGTAGAGGCCGCGGTTCCGCTCGCCCGCCAGCTCTATGTCGCGCAGCAACACCCAGGTGTCGATCAGCGAAGACACGCCCACGTCGGTCTTCTCCCAGTTCGAGCCGCCGCTCGTCAGGTGGACGAACATGGCGGTGATCTGGCGCGATTTCAAGAAGTCGATGAGCCGCAGCAGCATCGCCTGGGCGTCAATCTCGGTCCCGGCGGTCGCGAAGTTGCTGATCGGATCGAGGACCACGACCTGCGGCTCGAACTCGTTCACGATCTTGTGGATGACCGCGAGGTGCGCCTCGATGCCATATAGCGAGGGCCGCGAGGCCTCAATCCGCAGCAGGCCTTTCTTCATCGACGGACCGAGGTCAAGCCCGATGCTCTTCATGTTGCGTACCAGCTGCTGCGGCGATTCCTCGAACGCGAGGTACAAGCAGCGTTCGCCGCGCGCGCAGGTGGCTTGAGCGAAGTGCGCCGAAAGCGAGGTCTTGCCGGTGCCAGCCGTCCCGGAAACGAGCACCGTCGAGCCGCGGTAGTAGCCCTCGCCACCTAGCATGGCGTCAAGGCGCGGGACGCCGCTCGAGATGCGCTCGTTGCTCGCCGGGTGGCTGAGCTGGAGCGACGACAGCGGCAGCACGTGGATGCCGTTCTCGTCGATGAGGAACGGATACTCGTTGGTGCCATGGGTGCTGCCGCGGTACTTGACGATGCGCAGGCGCCGGGTCGAGACCTGCTCGTGTACGCGGTGATCGAGCAGGATCACGCAATCGGACACGTACTCCTCGAGGCCCTGGCGCGTGAGCTGCCCTTCGCCGCGCTCCCCGGTGATGATCGCGGTGACCCCCTTGTCCTTCAGCCAGCGGAACAGGCGCCGCAGCTCCGAGCGCAGCAGCGCCTGGTTGGTGAAGCCGCCGAAGAGCGTCTCCAGCGTGTCGAGCACCACGCGCTTGGCGCC
>DATBIF010000258.1:0-2102 GCA_036557045.1 Steroidobacteraceae bacterium | reverse complement strand
GGACATGAGTCCGCGCGAGAGGCCGCGCGGCAAGCCGCAGCGAAAAACCGCGCGCAAGGCGCGCCGCCGCCCGGCGCCAAAGACCGGCGCGCGGCGCGAGATGCTGCGCAAGCTCTTCCCCGTCATCGAGCCGTACGCGAGCGGCATGCTCCGGGTTTCCGATCTGCATGAGATCTACTACGAGGAGTGCGGTAATCCGCGCGGCAAACCGGCGTTGTTCGTGCATGGCGGTCCGGGCGCGGGCGCGGGCAAGGATTCACGGCGCTTCTTCGATCCGAAGCGCTACCGGATCGTGCTGTTCGATCAGCGCGGCTGCGGTCGCAGCCGCCCGCACGCGAGCCTGGTCGACAACACGACCTGGCACCTGGTCGATGATATCGAGCGCCTGCGCCAGCACCTGGGCATCGAGCGCTGGCTGGTCTTCGGCGGCTCGTGGGGCAGCACGCTGGCGCTCGCCTATGCCGAGACTCATCCGCAGCGCGTGACCGAGCTCGTGCTGCGCGGGATCTTCCTGTTACGGCGCAAGGAGATCCAGTGGTTCTACCAGGACGGCGCGAGCGCCGTGTACCCTGACCCGTGGGAGCAGTACCTCGCGCCCATCCCGCCGGCAGAGCGATCCGACCTCGTGAGCGCGTTCTATCGTCGCCTCACTGGAAGCGACGCCCGGGCCGCGCTCGAAGCGGCCAAGGCGTGGTCGATGTGGGAGGCCGCCACCAGCTACCTGCATCCGAACCCGGAAAACATCGTGCGCTGGAGTGAGGACGAGTTTGCCACCGCGGTGGCGCGAATCGAGTGCCACTACTTCGTCAACCGCGGCTTCTTCGCGCACGACGATCAGCTGCTGCGCAACGTGACGGCGATCCGGCACATTCCCGCCGTCATCGTGCAGGGTCGCTACGACGTCGTCTGTCCGATGATGAGCGCGTGGGATCTGCACCGCGCCTGGCCGGAGGCGCAGTTCCTGGTCGTCGCGGACGCCGGTCATTCGGCGATGGAGCCCGGCATTCAGCATCAACTGATCAGCGCGACCGACCGCTGCGCGCGCCGCTGATCGGTCATTCGCGCAGCCGCGCGGTCGGGCGCTCCCGCTCGTCGATCAGGCCGTGCCCGATCAGCCACTGCCTGGCGTCGGCTGCATCCGTCTCGAACCAGGCGCGCGCCGAGCCCAGCCGGAACGTATAGCCCCAGCGGTCCATGTCGAGCTGCATCCGCACGCGGCCGAATCTCGAGATGTCATCGGCGAACAGGATCTGCAGATAGCAGACGGCGTTTTCCTCCGCGTATTCGCCTCCCGCGTCGGCGTCGAGTCCCGCGCGGCGCTCCGGAGTCATGCAGATGTAATGCGCCGCTTCGTGCAGCACCGAATGCAGTGGCGTATCGAGGCGCGCGAACAGGATGCTGCCCTTGAGCCCGGCTTCGCTTTCTCCCCAGTAGGAGCCGGGGATCGGATTGCCAGCGACCACCAGCCTGAGCTCGATCCCGTAGCGCGCCAGCAGCGTCGCCACCTCGATGCGCGATACCTCGCCCAGTTTCACGACTGAATCGGGAGGCATTGCCTCGGCTTGCTGCCTTCCCCCTGTGAGCCCCGAAGTCTGACTTGTGTTGCGTGCTCTAAAGACTCGCCAGCCGGTTCATGACGATGCCCGCAAGGTCGCGCGCCAGCGCTTCGCGCAGGACGTCCTGTTCGTGTTCCTTGGCGAGCAGCGTCGTCTCGTCGAAGCTGTAATCGCGCGTGAGCTCGAGCGTCTGCGTGGACAGGATCTCCTTGCCGTTCGCGCTCACCGAGTACTTCACCTTGTAGAAGATCTCATACTCGGTCGGCTTGTTGGCCGCCGACACCGAGAGCACGCGCTGTCCGGTCTCGTCACGCTCGACGTGCAGCACCGCGGTCGCCGCCTGGTGATCCGGCGTGATCGTCACGCCGCTGTCCTGCAACGAGCGCAGCAGCGTGACGAGAAACGGACTGCGCTCATCCTGCGTTTCCACGTACGTGACCTTCATCACCGGCGACATCGAGGTTGCGCCCTGGAGATGGAAACCGCAGCTCGCGACGAGGCCTGCCGCAGCCGCGAACAGCACTGCGCGCAACGAGCTCGCTCTCT
>DATBIF010000257.1:0-5219 GCA_036557045.1 Steroidobacteraceae bacterium | reverse complement strand
ATCATCATGGTCACGCCTTCCTACATGCTCGCGATTTCGGAGGAGTTTCAGCGCCAGGGAATCGATGCCGCCAACTGCTCGCTGCGCGTCGGGATCTTCGGTGCGGAGCCGTGGACCGAGGGCATGCGTGCGGAAATCGAGCGGCGCATGGGGATCGACGCGGTCGACATCTACGGACTCTCGGAAGTGATGGGGCCGGGTGTGGCGAGCGAGTGTGTCGAAACCAAGGATGGGCCGGTGCTGTGGGAGGATCACTTCTATCCCGAGATCATCGATCCCGACACGGGCAGGGTGCTGCCCGACGGCGAGATGGGCGAGCTCGTCCTGACGTCGCTCACCAAGGAAGCGCTGCCCGTCGTTCGCTATCGCACGCGTGATCGAACGCGGCTCCTCCCGCCGACGGCCCGCTCGATGCGCCGGATCGAGCGCATCACCGGGCGCACGGACGACATGATCATCGTCCGCGGCGTAAACGTGTATCCGACGCAGGTTGAGGCGCTGATCCTGGCGCAGGGTCGCCTGGCGCCTCACTACTATCTGGAGCTCACCCGCGAAACCCATCTCGATGCGCTCACGATCCACGTGGAGATGCAGAGCGCCGCGAGCGCCTCGGACTACGAGTCGGCCGCCAAGGCTTTTGCGCACCAGGTGAAGTCCTATATCGGGGTCAGCGCGAGGGTTGTCGTGCGAGAACCGGGTGCGATCGAGCGGTCGCTTGGCAAGGCGAAGCGCGTCATCGACAAGAGAGAGGGCTGAGACGAAAGGCGCACTGCGCGCAGGTAAATTGGACGCGGCGCAGCAATCCCTGTAGAGTGCGCGGCGCTGACAGGGTCGCGCGGTCAACGCCCCCTTCACTCGCAGTCTGTCCCTCCCGGCTTACTTCGATTTTTCCACCCTCGCTATTGACCGCTGCAGCGCCAATGCGCCGCCGTGCGAGTCAACTTAAGGATTTTTTGCATATGTCATTTGCTGATCTCGGGCTCAAGCCCGAGCTGTTGCGTGCCGTAACCGAAAAGGGCTACGACACACCCACTCTCATTCAATCCAAGGCGATTCCCGCCGTGTTGGCGCGCAATGACGTGCTGGCACAAGCGCAGACCGGTACCGGCAAGACGGCTGGATTCGTTCTTCCCATCCTGCAGCACCTCGCGGCCCCGGCGGGTCGCTCGCCGCGCGCATTAGTGCTGACACCGACCCGCGAGCTGGCTGCGCAGGTCGCCGACAGCGCTCGCAGCTACGGCAAGTACGCCGGCTTGCGCACCCACGTCGTGTTCGGTGGCGTGAGCATCAACCCGCAGATCGCGAACCTTCGCAACGGCTGCGACCTGTTGGTTGCGACGCCGGGCCGACTGCTCGATCTTGCCGAGCAGGGCGCCGTGCAACTGCGCGAAGTGCGGTACTTCGTGCTCGACGAGGCCGATCGCATGCTCGACATGGGGTTCATCCATGACATCCGGCGCATCATCAAGCTGCTGCCCGCGGAGCGTCAGAACCTCATGTTCTCCGCAACCTACAGCGACGAGATCCGCTCCTTGGCGGCGCGCATCCTGCGCAATCCGCAGACGATCGAGGTCGCGCCGCGCAACGCCGCTGCGGACGGCGTCGAGCAACACGTGTACCGCGTGAGCAAGGATCACAAGCGCCACCTGCTCGCGCATCTCATCGACGATGGTGGCTGGCACCAGGTGCTGGTCTTCACGCGCACCAAGCATGGCGCCAACCGCCTTGCGAAGCAGCTCGAGTCGAGCGGCATTCGCACCGCGGCGATCCACGGCAACAAGAGCCAGGCTGCGCGCGTGCGCGCACTCGCAGATTTCAAGGCCAACAAGGTCACCGCCCTGGTCGCGACCGAAGTGGCTTCGCGCGGTCTCGACATCAAGGAGTTGCCGCAGGTCGTCAACTACGAGCTGCCGAATGTTCCCGAGGACTACGTACACCGCATCGGCCGCACGGCCCGCGCCGGCGCAACCGGGCGTGCGGTGTCACTGGTGTCTCCGGATGAAGGCTCACTCCTGCGTGACATCGAGAGACTCCTGAAGCGCAGTCTCCCCGTCGCCGCCTTGCCCGCGTACGAGGTCCGCGAACCGCAGCTTGCGGCGCACGCACCCGATCGTCGTCTCACGCATTCGAACGCGCGGACCACGGCGCCGTCGGGCCGCAACGAACGCGGCGGGCATCGACGCTGGGGCCGGCGTCACCACCGGCACTGACGATCAACCGCTGGCGGTGAGTTTCTCGATGGCCGCGCGTTCCTTCTCGGGTGCCGGCCATCCTTCGGGATGCGCGCGACGCTCGTCGGGCTGTTCGCGCCACCATTTGAGCGTGCCTGCCGCGGTTTCGGGCAGGGGCCGGTACGTCAGGTCCGCCTCGAGCGACGCCTTGTTGTCGAAGTGACGCGACGGCCGACCGGGACTCACGAGCGGCAGTTCGATTCCGAGCTGCTCGAGAAGCTCCGCAGTCGACCAGTGAAACCTCACGGTCTCCGGGCACAGCATGCTCAGGCCCACCAGCGTCTCTTCCCACGTGTAGCCCGGTCCCGCGACGTTGAAGATGCCCGGCGCATCGTACTCGGCAAGCGTGACGACCCACGGAGCGAGGTCGCGAACGTCCACCCACTGCAGCTCGTTCTGACGAGTCGGCGGGCCGAGGACATCGCCGCCACGCGCCACGCGATCCACCCAGTAGGTGAATCGATCCGTGTCGTCTCTCGGGCCGACGATGTACACCGGGCGGGCAATCGTCGCTGACTGGCCGAGCGTGGCCTGCACGATGCGGTCGCATTCGGCCTTGAGGGGTCCGTAGCGCTCCCAGCTCATCTGTTCGTTGCGGGGATCGGGCAGCGGGCGCAGCGGCGTCGCCTCGGTGACCGTGGCGACCGTGGGGTCATAGACCGCGACGGTCGAGACATAGATGTAGCGTCCGCAGCGTCCCTTCAGCAGCTCGACGGAATCGCGCACGTGCCGTGGAACGTAGCCCGAGTTGTCGATGACGACATCCCACTTGCGATCGCCCTCGAGGGACTTGAGGCCCTGGTCGATCTTCGAGTCGCGATTGCCGATCAGCACCTCGACCTTGCTGTCGACGGCCGCGGCACTCTGGCCACGATTGAACAGGGTGACGCGGTGGCCACGTGCCAATGCGTACTCGACCTGGTACGGCCCGATGAAGCCGGTGCCGCCAAGAAGAAGAATGTCGAGCGGTTTGGTCGCAGGTGCGATGTCATCCGCGCGTAAAGCCCGGCTGGCGAGCACGCCCACACCGGCCGCGGTCCAACCCAGCAGCTCGCGTCTCGTGGTCATCTGTTTCCTGCCGCGATAGTCAATGCCACGCCCGCGCGGCGGCGAACGCCTTGCCGTACGGTTTCAGGCCTTTCCAGAAGAACCAGGTCGCGAGCGGCGCCAGCACGATGTGTATGGTCGCGATCGAGTAGCGCAACTGATCCTCGGCTCCGAAGACGTACTGAGTCAGCGACGCGACCATGAGCGGCGCGAGCGCGAGCCCGATCATCCCGAAGCAGAACAGGAACAGCGCGGTGATCTGGCCACGCATCTCGTTCGGCACGATCACCTGCAGTGCGGCGTTCTGCGGACCGGCGACCATCGAGATCGTCGTGTAGTTGAGCGCATAGACCAAAATCGCGAGATAGGGGTTCGGCATCAGCGCGTAGGCCATTGCAAAGGGCACATGGAGCGCCGTCCCGATGAAGACTACGCGCAGGTTCGCATCGTCGCGGCCTCGCTTGGCGAACCACTCGGCCAGGAAGCCACCCGCCAGTGCCCCGATCGGTGCCAGTACCAGGAGCATCGACCCCTGGATGATTCCGTACCGCGCCGGGTCCCAGCCATAGGTGCGCGCAAAGAAGGGTGCATTCCAGAAGAACGCGCCGGCCGCGAGCGAATTGGCGCTCAGGCCGAGGAACATGGGCGCGAAGGCAGCTCGATTGTCGTACAGGAACTTGAACACCTCGCGCAACGGCACGACTTTGACTTTGCCGCTCGCATCCGCAGCATAGGTGGTACTGCGCGCTCCGCGGCGCTTGGGCTCATGCAGGGTGGTGAGCGCAAGGATGCCGAGCAGCACATCCGGTATCGCCATGATCAGCAGGATGATCTGCCACGGGCGCAGGGCACCGACCATGGGCGCAACGACGTGCAGCGTCGAGGCAAATCCGAGCAGCGTTCCACCCAGCAACAAGGCGAGCGCGTTGCCGTAATAGAAGCCGATGCCCATCACCGCGAGTGCCTTGGGCAGTTTCGGAGCAGGAAAGTAGTCGGCGAGGATCGAGAACGTGGCCGGCGCATTGCCGGAGCCGCCGATACCACCAATCATGCGGACCACGAAGAGTTGGTTGAACGTGCTGGACAAGCCAGCGAACGCGGCCGAGATGCCGGTCAGGATCAGCCCGACACCGATGATCAGACGCCGGCTGATGATGTCGACCAGCCTCGAGACCGGCAGCATGAACGCTGCATTGAAAGCCGCGGCTGCGGTTCCGATCGCAAGGCTGGCCTGCACGTCGGTGAGCCCCAGGTCGCGCTTGATGGGCTCGATCAGCAGGCCCGAGACGCTGGCATTCATGAAGAGCACGAGCAGCGTGAGCCCGAAGAACACGACGCCGTACCAGGCGACCGCCGGCCGCGGCCAGGTGTCGCGATCCTTTTCGGTCGGGACTACCACCGTGGTCGCTGTCTGATCGTTCATTGGGCCGGGCTCCCCCTCCGGGTTCACTCGGGAACCATACCCGTTTCCCGATGGGTCGAGAACCGGTGCGGCGCGGGCGGCGATAGTCGAAGCTGGAGAGGAGCCTGTGCTGCTGCGCCAGGACGGCACCTCGCGTCCAGCACCGAGGATGACATGCTCGAGCTGTATCACGGCTCACCGGCCGCCAATTCGTTGAAGGCACTCCTGCCCCTGAAAGAAAAGGGGATCGAATACACGAGCCATTACCTGAACCTGCTCGAGTTCGAGCAGCACGAGCCCTGGTTCGTGGCGATCAATCCTGAAGGTCAGGTGCCGGTGCTCGATCACGACGGGGTCATCATCACTCACACCACCGTCATCAACGAATACCTCGAGGATGCTTTTCCCGACACACCGCCTCTGCGTCCCGCGGATCCGGTGGGCAAAGCCCGGATGCGTTACTGGAACAAGTTTGTCGACGAGCACGTGATGAACTACGTGTCGATGCACGGATGGCATCGGCTCGTGACCGTCATTGC
>DATBIF010000256.1:0-8398 GCA_036557045.1 Steroidobacteraceae bacterium | reverse complement strand
CCAGTAGCGGCGCGGGGTAGCAATGCTCAGACCTTACTTCCGCGAGTTCGAGCTCCCCTGGAGCATCAACGATGAGGAGCGCGAGCGCTTCCGCAAGATCCTGCTGTGGGTCTTCGGATTCGTGCTGCTGCTCGCGATCCTGATCCCGCTGTTGCCGCTCCCGGAGCGCAAGGACTCGTCGGAGGAACAGGTTCCGCCACGGCTGGCGCGCCTCATGCTCGAGAAGAAGGAACCGCCGCCTCCGCCGCCCCCGCCGAAGGAGGAGCCGAAACCGGAGGTGAAGAAGGAACCGAAGCCGCAGCCGAAGCCCGTGGATCGGCAGCAGGAAGCGCGTAAGAAGGCGGCCGTGGCCGGGCTCCTGCCGTTCAAGGACGAGCTGGCCGACCTGCGCGACAACCGCATGGTCGACATCGCGACCGCGAATCGGCCGCTGACGGATGCGGCGCATGCCGGCGACCTCGCGCAGCGCTCCATGATCACTTCGAAAGTGGGCCAGGGAAGCGGCGGCATCAATACCGCCTCGCTCAGCCGCGGATTTGGCGGCGGCGGCGGCGGCCTGGCGGGCCGCGCCACGACCACGGTCTCCAGCGGCATCGGCCAGGGCGATCCGAAGGCCGTGCGCAGCGGCAGCGGGCAGAAAGCCTCGCGCAGCCGCGAGGAGATCGAGCTGGTGTTCGACAAGAACAAGGGCGCGATCTACGCACTCTACAACCGCGCGCTGCGCGACAATCCGGCATTGCAGGGCAAGGTCGTGCTCGAGCTGACGATCGCCCCATGGGGCGAGGTGACCAACTGCCGCGTGGTCTCGAGCGATCTCAACGACGCGGACCTGGAACGCAAGCTGGTGGCGCGCGTGAAACTCTTCCGCTTCGAGGATCGCGACGTCGAAGCGGTCACCACCACCAAGCCGATCGATTTCTTCCCCGCGTAGGCAGCGCCTGCATGCGTGCAGCAACTCTCTCCGTCCTGCTGCTTGCGGCACTGGGCGCGACGGTTGTGGGCGCGGCTGACCTGCTGTCGGCTTTCCGGCTCGCCGACACCATCGTGAGCGGCGAGCGGCGCATCGCAATCGTCGAGACGAGTCACGGCGAGCAACGGTTCGTCACCGAGGGCGAGCGGCTCGCGGGCTGCCTGGTGAAGCACATCCGGGTCGATGGCATGGACCTCGATTGTCGCGGCCGGGCCCGTTCGCTTGCGTTCTCGGGCCGTGCGCGCAGCGCCGCGCTGGCGCCGGCCGACGGGCAGGCACCGCTGTCGAGGTCCTGAGCCGCTCGTCATCCGACGAGCGAGCATTGCGGCCAACCATTACAAGTCATAATAATTGCTTCCATTGCGGGGGACGCTGTGAACATCCAGTCCGAGATCGAGTATTTCAGCGAGCTGACGACCATCGATAAAGGCCGCTTCCTGACGCTCCTGATGCACGAGCTGGCGGAGGAGGCGAAGGGAACCTATGGGCCGGGCGCCGAACAGGTGTCAGACGGCGCACACCTGCGCTTCATCAATGAGCTGCAGCATCGTCTCAGCCGCGTGGTTTACCAGCTCCTCGGCGAAGACGCGTCACGCCCGGGCGACGACGTCCTGGTGCGCATGCTGCTCTCGCCACGCGCCGACAAGACTGCCGAGCGCTTCATCACCAGCGCGTATCGCCGCGTGCTGCAGGGCTTCGACCGGCACGACACGACGGTCCTGCTGAATCAATAGATGCCGGCGCCGGTTTCGGGCCCGGGATTCCACAGCCGCACCTCGTCGCAGGGCGGCGAGACCCCGCACTACGGCAGAGTGCGCGGCTCCAGCATGAAAACCCGGCGTGCCAGAGGCGATTCGAGCGTGCTGCGATCGTAATAGCTGGCGAGCAACCCGGGCGCGAACAACTCGGGATTGCGCGCCATGAAGTCTTCCCAGCGGGGCGCAGGTTTCAGTTCACGGTGGGCCTGCACCAGTGACATGTAGGCGACGGTGACCGTCTCGTGGTACCGGCCGGGCTGCCCCTGGCTCGTCGCGTAGCGGCGCAGCGTGGCTCGCATTCGATCGAGCGCTGCACCGAAGGGCATGCGTTCGAGGTAGGCCCAGGCCGCACGCAGGTGATCGCGGTGGCGGAAGGCATCCGCGGGCAGCGTGCAATTCTCCAGCGCGGCCAGAAATTCCTCATCGCTCATGCTGCCCTCCCGGCGCGCTCGCGCAGGCGGTGACTGTCGGCCGCACGCAGCTCGAGGCCATAGATGCGGCGCAGGTCGCGCACGTGCGCCAGCGTGGCGGCGGAGAAGGCCGCCTTGCCCTCGAGCGCATGCAGCGCGATGCCCTCGATCAGGTCGCCGAGCGTCAGGTCCTTGTACTCGGCGAGCGCCTTCAGCACCTTGAGCAGCCGCTTCTCCACCCGGATCCCGGTCTGCACCCGCTGCACCAGTTCTCTCTTTCCAGTCATGTCGCGGCACGCATATGTATCTATGTACCAAGATACATCATATCGCGTGCGCGCCGGGCGTGGCAAACATGCCTCTTGGACAAGCGCAGGAGCGGGTGGACATTGGCTGACTCCTGCCGACGGCGTCGGCACCTGTGTTTGCGGGGATACATTTTCGATCTCCGCCCGCATCTCTCGTGATCTGACGCCGTCTGGCGGGATTGTCAGCCAATGGCCGCCCGTGACGGCCCCTTGCTCTCATCTCCGCTTTTTTTTGCCGCCGCCACCGCTCATGGCATGATGCGCGGCCTCATATGCACCGCCACGACATCGAATTTCCTCCCAAGGATGCGGCCCTGCGCGAGGACGTTCACGCCCTCGGCGCGCTGGTGGGCGAGATCATCCGCGAACAGGGCGGCGACGAGCTGTTTGCCATGGTGGAGGGCGATCGCGTCGCCGCGATAGCACGGCGCGAAGCCGAGCCCGGCGGCACGACCGCGCTCACTGTTCGCACCCAGGATCGCCCGCCCGCGATCGCGCGTGACCTGGTGCGCGCCTTCGCCGCCTGGTTCCAGGTCGTGAACCTCGCCGAGAACGTGCATCGCATCCGTCGCCGGCGCCAGTACTTCGTCAGCCAGAACGCGCCGCAGCCGCAAGGCGTGGGAGACTGCCTGCTGCGTCTGAAAGAGCAGGGACTCACTCTCGCCCAGGTGGTGGAGCTGATCCGCCGCATGCACATCGAGCCGGTATTCACGGCGCACCCGATCGAGTCGACGCGGCGCACCATGCTGCTCAAGCAGCAGCGCGTCGCGCAGCTCATGATGATGCGTCTCGATCCCAGTCTGACCCCGCAGGAACTCGCGAGCGTGTGGGGGCGGATTCGCACCGAGATCACGACCGCGTGGCAGACCGAGGAGCACCCGCGGCTCAGGCTCACGGTTGCCGACGAGCGCGAGCACGTGCTGTTCTATCTGACCGAGATCGTCTATCGCATCGTGCCGGCGTTCTACGAGGAAATCGAAACGTCGCTGCGCAACGTGTTTGGTGCGCCCGCGGATGCGATCGAGCTGCCTGGCATCCTGGACTTCGGCTCGTGGGTGGGCGGGGACATGGACGGCAATCCGGAGGTGCACGCCAAGACCATTCGCGAAACGCTGGCGCGTCACCAGCAGCTGATCATCAACAAGTACTTCAGCGAAGTGCAGGGTCTCGCCACCAAGCTGAGCCAGAGTGCGAGCCGGGTGGGCATCTCCGCGGCGCTGCAGGCGCGCATCGACGAGTACGCCGCGCTCCTGCCGGGCGCGCAGGCGACGACGCCCGCGCGGCACGATCGCATGCCCTACCGGGTATTCCTGGCGCAGGTGGCCGAACGCCTGCGCAACACCTACGAGGGCGGCCCCACTCATTACGACACCGCCGCGCAGTTCCTCGCCGACATCGACCTGGTGGCCGCGAGCCTGCTCGCGAATCGCGGCCGCAACGCCGGCTACCACGCGGTACGCAGATTGCAGCTGCGGGTCCGTACTTTCGGCTTTCACCTCGCGACGCTCGACGTACGCCAGCACACCGACGTGCACCACGAGGTGCTTGCGCAGGGGCTTGGCGACGAACAATGGTTTGCGCGCAGCCGCGAGGAACGCCTTGCACGCCTGCGCGATGCGCTGGAGAGAGACCAGGGACCCGTGGAGGCGCTCGATGCCGTCGGTCGCCGCACCCTCTGGGTGTTCGAGGCCATCATGCAGATGCGCCACAAGTACGGGCGACTCGCGCTCGGCGATTACATCGTGAGCGGCGCGAGCGGCTCGGACGATGCACTCGCCGTGCTGCTGCTGGCGCGCTGGGCCGAAGCCGTCGACCGGCGGACCGGCGAAGTACCGCTCGACATCGTGCCGCTGTTCGAATCCACGCAGGCGCTCGAGCAATGCGGTGCGGTGATGCGTCGCCTGCTGGATGAACCGGTCTACCGACGGCATCTCGAAGCGCGCGGCAACCAGCAGGTGGTGCTGATCGGCTATTCGGACAGCAACAAGATGGCTGGTATCGCTGCCGCCCGCTGGGCGACCCACCGCGCCCAGTCGGAGCTGGTACGTGCGATGGCCGGTACTGGGGTGAAGCTCACCGTGTTCCATGGCCGGGGTGGCTCGGTGAGCCGCGGCGGCGGCCGCATCGATGCGCTGGTGCGCAGCGCGCCACCCGGCGCGGTGACCGGCCGGCTCCTGGTGACCGAGCAGGGCGAAGTCATCAATCAGAACTACGGTCTGCGGCCCGTTGCGATGCGCAGCCTCGAGCGCGCCTTCAACGCGATGGGCTTGACGATGGCGAAGGGCGATGCGCCCGAAGACCCGCGCTACGTCGCAGTCATGCAGACCCTGACGGATGCGAGTCGCGTGGCTTACGCGCAGCTGGTCTCGGACGACCCGGCGTTCTTCGAGTACTTCCGCCAGGCGACGCCGGTGGATGCCATCGAGCGCATGCAGATCGGCAGCCGTTCCGCGGGCCGCGCGGAGCGCAGCGATTTCGAGTCACTGCGCGCGGTGCCCTGGGTATTCGCGTGGACACAGTCGCGCCACATTCTGCCGGGCTGGTTCGGCGTCGGCAGCGGTCTCAAGGCGACCCTCGAGGAGCATGGGCCGGACATCCTCGAGAAGATGCGTCGCGAGTGGCTGTTCTTCGGGAGCTTTCTCGACGATGTGGAAGCGATGTTGGCGCGAACCGATCTCGGCATCGCTGCCTACTACAACGAGCTCGCCGAGCCGCGCCTGCACGGCTACTTCGGGCAGATTCGCGGTGAATTCGCCCTGTCCAGCCGCCTGATCCTGCAGATCAAGGGCAGCGGACAGCTCCTGGACGGCGATCGGACCCTGCAGCGCTCGATCCTGCTGCGCAATCCGTACGTCGACCCGATGCATCTCATGCAGGTCGATCTGCTGAAGCGCTGGCGCGGCTCCGGGCGCCGCGACAACGAGCTGTTCCAGGCGCTGCTCGCCTCGATCACCGGCATTTCCCAGGGATTGCACAGCAGCGGCTGACGCCGCCGCCCTGTGCGGCTGCTCACATTTGTCCGCGTTCGATGCGCGAGCTGCATTCCACTCTGACCACGGCGGCTCCAGCACTGTGGTGCGCGGCATACAGCGCCGCTTATGTCACCTGTGATGGCCTCGTGAATTCCGCCAGTTCGTCGTGAGCGCGGCGCGCGCTTCATTCAAGATGCATTCAGTTGGCGGCGAATACCCTTGGATCGCATATGAGCAAGAACGGATCGCGGGCTCGTCCACAAGGCACCGAATACCCCTTCTACGGGGGCGACCGGCGCAGCGAGCGCTGGCGCGAATGGGCGCAGGGCCATAATCAGAGCAACGAATACGACAGCAATTCGACTCTGATCCGGCGCTCCTGGTTCGGACGCCTCCTGGGCATCCTGCCGAAGAAATAGGACGCTAGCCCTCGGCGATCACGGCGACGCTCTGGCCGGGTTGCAGGCGCTCTCCACCGCGCACCACCACGCGGTCGCCCGCCGCTACTTTCCCCTTCACTTCGATCAGGCCACCGCTGCCGATGCCGGTGCTGACCGGCACGCGTTCCACCTTGCCCCCCGGCGTCACCCGCAGGATGTAGGCGTCGTCGTTGCGCAGGATCACGGCATCGCGCGGTACCGCGACCACCGTGAGTGGCGAGCTCGTCGGCAACTCCACGTTCACCGGCGAGCCAATGGGCCAGGTCCCGTCGGGCAGGGCGACTCTCACCTCCATCTGGCGCGAGCGCTCATCGCCCACCGGGATCACGGCGCGGATCGGGCTGCGCACTTCGCGTCCCGCATGATCGACGACGCGCACTTCGCGGCCATTGTGTGCGAACGCAGCCACCTGCATCGGCGCCTGCGCACGCACTTCAACGTGCGCCGTGTCGACGAGTCGCGCCACTTCGCCGCCTGCGGCCACGAACTCGCCGGGCTGATGCAGGCGTTCCACGACCTGTCCCGCGAAAGGTGCCGTGATGCGCGCCCGATCGAGATCGTGGAGCGTCTGGTCGCGAGTCACGCGCGCCAGGTTGATTTCCTCGGCCGTCATGTCGCGCTGCGCAGTCGCTTCGTCGAGCTGGGACTGCGAAGCGATCTTCTGATCGAGGAGGCGCTGGAAGCGCGCCACCTGCGAGTCCTGGTACTTGCGGTTCGCTTCGAGCCGCGCGATGGTCGCGTCGTTCTCGCGCAGGCGCAGCTTCAGGCTTGCATCGTCGATACGCGCGATCACCCCGCCGCGCTCGATCTGCGTTCCAGGTTCCGCCACCCACGTGAGTCGGCCTGGCGTTTCCGCCGCGATCCGCGCGTCGTTGCGGCTCACGACGGTCCCCGTAGCAGTCATCGTGGTCGTGATCGACTGCTTGCTCGCCTTGCCGACCTTCACAGGCGCAGCGGGCGAACTCTCCTCTGCGGCGAACGCGGCGCCTGCCAACAGCAATGCGCCGGTCGCGACGCGCAGCATGACATTGAGTTTCATCGGCACACTCCTGGCACTCATGCGACACGCTCCAGCCGCGGCGCAATGGGCTTGCGCGCCGGCTGCACCTCGGTGTCCGGCGCTTCACGCTCACCGAGCCGCAGCAACGCCGGCAGCAGCAGCAGCGTGAATACGGTGCTCACGGTCATGCCGCCGACGATCACCGCGCCCAGGCCGCGGTACAGGGTGCTGCCGGGGCCCGGCACCACCGCGAGCGGCAGCATGCCCACCAGCGAGGTGGCGGTGTTGCAGAAGATGGGGCGGATGCGCAGCTGGATCGCCTGCACCACGGCTTCGCGCCGGTCGAGCCCCTCGCGCTCGCTGGTCCGAGTCTGGTCAACCAGCAGGATCGCGTTGTTGATCACGAGACCCATCATGATCACGAAGCCGATCATGGTGAGGAGGTCGAGCGGCTGGAAACTGATGAGGTTGAGCGCGCGCAGTGCCAGCACGCCGCCCACCGTAGCCAGCGGGATGGTGAGCACCACGAGCAGGCTGTCCTTCACGGAGCGGAACATCGCAGCCATGATGAGGAACAGCACCAGGACCGCGAACGCGAAGTTCTGGCCCATGTTGGTGATCGCGTTGCTGAGATTGTCGGCGCTGCCGCCGTAACGCACGCTGCCGTCGGCCGGCAGCATCTTCTTGATCACGGGTTCGACATCGCGCTTCAGGATCTCGATCGATTCCTCGAGCGACATCTTGCGCGGCGGCGAGACCCCGAGCGACACGGTGCGCTTGCCGTCGACGCGTCGCAATCCACCCGGCCCGACCTTGGTCTCGACCGACATCAGGTCGCCGAGCGGCATGACCCCGCCGGTGGGCGTGGCGAGCGGCACGCTCGCGAGCTCTTCGGGGTTCTTCCAGCCCTCGGCGCGCAGGATGACGTCCATGCGCTTGTTGCCGTCGAAGTAGTCGCCGATCCAGAGCCCGTCGCCCATCGCGCGGATCACGCTGCCCGCGGTCGAGCGGTTCCAGCCGGCCTCGGTGAGCCGCCGATCGTCCGGCGTCACGCGCAGCTCCGGCTCGGCCGCCTCGAGTCCCTGCCAGGGTTGCACCTGTGCACCCGGCATGCGCTTCTCGATTTCCTCCATGGCCGCGCGCGCCACGGGGAAGAGCGCCGACACGTCCGCCGACTGCAACATGACATCGATGTTGCGTCCGTCGCCGAAGCCACCGAAGAGGTTCCCCTCCGCGACGAACGACTGCATATCCGGGAAGCCCGCCAGGATCTCTTCGTTGAGCAGCCGTTCGAGCTCGGGAAGCTTCGATTGGTCCTTGACGCGCGCGCCGATGGTGCCGCCGCCGCCGGGCCAGACCAGGACGTAGTAATTCAGCAGCGCCGGCTCCTTGGTGCCTTCCATGTAGGGACGCATGCGCTGGGCAATCGGCTGCACGATCTCGCGATCGATGGTCTCGACGCTCGCGCCCGGAGGAAACTGCAGGAAGCCGTCGATCGCGGCGCGTTTCACGGGTGGCAGATAGTCGAGACGTGGCAGCA
>DATBIF010000255.1:0-1649 GCA_036557045.1 Steroidobacteraceae bacterium | reverse complement strand
AAAGATCGCAAGCAGCGTTGCGCCTTGTGCCACGACTGAGTAGGCAAGCGCCGCGGTCTCGCTGATTGCGTACCACTTCAGAGCCAGCACGCAGGCGACCTGGTAGATGCCGACATAGCCGGGCGCGGCGGGCAAGAGCGTCCCGATCGCAAGGAACACGCCTACAGTCATTGCGGCCTGCACGGGCAATGACCAGTCGAACGCTCGCAGCATCAGCCAGAGCGCGCAGTAATCGAGGAAGAACGCGAAGGCCGTCAAGACCACCGCAGAGGCCAGCCGCTTCGGCGCCGCGAGGCCCCGGCAAGTGGCAACAGCCTGCAAGTACCAGCGAGGCACCCTTTCGCTCCAGCGGTTCGGCAGGCGCGCGGAGCCGCGGGCGACGATCGGATGCAGCCGGGAGCCGAGCGTCGCCATGCCGACGAACGCGCAGAGGAACGCCGCGGCCACCGCCACAACCGAAACCACGACGCCCCTGCCCAGCGAATCACGCGCGACGAAGGCGAGCACGTACAGCGTCGCCAGCGTCAGCGCGACGACGTCCGCCATCCGATCCATGAAAGCTGAAGCGAGCACCTCGCCCGGCGGCACGCGTATAGCATGGTGCAAAGCTGCCACCCGCAACACCTCTCCAGCGCGCCCCGGATAGAGGGCGTTACCCGCGTAGCCCACGACGGTGGCGCTCCAGTAAGCCGCGAGCGTGGGGGCACGTCCGCCGGCGACGGCGAGCCACCTCACGCCACGGACCGTAATCGTCAACAGCAGCGTGGTGAAGCCCGCGGCGATCCACCCCCAGCGTACCTCCGCGATGGTGCGGCGAAATTCGCTCCAGTCCAGGCGTACGGAGAAGATCGCAATGAGGACCAGCGCGACGGAGACGCCGATGACAAGCCCTTTGCGCCGCACGCCGGCCGTCATCTAACGGCGTTCGAGCTGAATGAAAGCAAACATCGCAAGCGAGCGCATCCACGGCTGCGCCAGCCGCTCAAGGAAAGTCAGCAAGGAAAAGCTCCAGCCGGGTGCGAGCGAGCGAAGCGAAACGCCGCCGGAAAAGAGGTAGCGGAATGGCATGCACGGCTCGATTTTCTCGACCACGAGCTCCGGAAAGAGCTCCCGAAAGCGTGCCGCGTCGCGCTCGAACACGATCCAGGGGACCGCGCCGTTCGCCCCGGACAGCGGTCCCGTCGACGGAAAGCTCCAGGTGGAGGCATCCGGGCGAAACGGCTCGCTATGGAAGCGCACGTAGACAAAACGGGACCATGCCGACACCCACGGCTCGATCATCACGATTCGTCCACCCGGCCTCAGGATACGCCGCGCCTCGGCGAGGAACATCTGCGGCTCCGGGATGTGATGCATGACGTCGGTCATCACGATCGCTCGCAGCGAGCCATCGGTGAACGGCAGCCGACGCGCGTCGGCCACCAGCCGGATGCCCTTGCAGAGGAACACCTCCGACGTAATCGCCTGCGGGCAGAGCTCGGTGAAGAACCCCGCGCCGGAGCCAAGCTCGAGCACAGCGCCTTTGCCTTGCGGCAGGACCCCGACGATGCGCTGGTACCACTCGCGGTAGATTTTCTGCAAGAACGGCTTGCTCCGAATAAGTTCGCGGCGCACAGCCGTGGTGCGTGGGTCATCGGGATCCAGATCCC
>DATBIF010000254.1:0-2659 GCA_036557045.1 Steroidobacteraceae bacterium | reverse complement strand
CGAGCTCAACGTGCCGGTGGTGGCGCTGTCGCAGCTGAATCGCAGCGTCGAGCAGCGCGTCGAGAAGCGGCCGGTCATGTCGGACCTGCGCGAATGTGTGAGCGGCGACACGCTGGTGCTGCTCACCGACGGCCGGCGCGTTCCGATTCGCGATCTCGTTGGCAAGACGCCGACCGTCTGGGCGGTAGACGAGCGGCAACACGTCGTGCAAGCGCGGTCCGACCGGGTGTGGTGCGTGGGTCGAAAGCCTGTGTTCGATCTGGTTCTGGCCAGCGGCAGAAGGCTGCGTGCGACCGCGCAACATCGTGTGCTGACGGGCGGGGGCTGGCGGGAATTGGCGAAGATCGCGCGCGGCGATCGCATCGCTCTCGCGCGGCGCGTGCCCGAGCCCGAAGGCTCTGTGCACTGGGCCGATGCGCAGGTTGTCCTGCTCGGTCATCTCGTTGGTGACGGCAGCTACCTGCCGAATCGGCCGTTGCGCTACACGACGGCATCGGAGGAGAACAGCGAGGCGGTGCGCGATGCGGCGACGGCGGTGGGCAGTACGGTCACTCGCATTGCCGGGCGCGGTCGCTGGCATCAGTTGCTGATCAGCGGCAACGGTAATCGATGGCACCCGGCTGGCGTCGGCGCCTGGCTCAAGTCCTTGGGAATTCACGGACAGCGCTCGCACCAAAAGCGTTTGCCTGCAGAAGTGTTTCGCTTTTCCGACGCGCAAGTTGCGTTGTTGCTGCGCCATCTGTGGGCCACGGACGGCAGCGTCCACGTCCGCGGCGCCGGCCAGCGCGGCGCACCGCGAGTCTGCTTCTCGACTTGCAGTGCCGGCCTCGCCAACGATGTGGCTGCTCTGCTGCTCAGGCTTGGAATCGTTGCCAGGATTCGCGTCACGGTTCATGGCGGAGCCCGGCCGGTGTATACCGTCGACGTTTCCGGCGGCGATGAACAGGGACGTTTTCTGGAACGGGTCGGCGCCTTTGGGCCGCGCGTCGCACCAGCTGCCACGCTGCGCCTCTGGCTCGATGCATGGGTGCGCAACAAAAACGTGGACACCTTGCCGCGCGAGCTGTTCGCGGAGGTCAGGGCGGGAGCGCGTGCCGCGGGGATCTCCCAGCGCGAGCTGGCCAGCCGGCGCGGCACTTCGTACGGTGGAACGGGCCACTTTCGGTTTGCGCCGAGCCGCCAAGTGATGCGCAGCTACGCGGAAATACTGGGTCGACCCGATCTGGGCATCTGGGCTGACTCGGGCCTGTTCTGGGATCGCGTAATCGAGGTGCAGCCCGCAGGCACGGAAGACGTCTTCGACCTCACGGTTCCCGGGCCGGCGAGCTGGCTCGCCGACGGCATCGTCAGCCACAACTCCGGAGCCATCGAGCAGGACAGCGACGTGATCCTCCTGATCTATCGCGAGGAAGTGTACGAGTCGGCCACGCCGCGCAAGGGTATCGCCGACATCATCATTGCCAAGCAACGTAACGGCCCAACCGGCGAGATTCAGCTCACGTTCCGCGGTGCCTTCACGCGCTTCGACAGCTACGCTCCCGAGTCCTACGGCGAAGGAATCGTCAGGTGACGAGGCTGGTGCGCGCGGTGATCGATACCCGCGCGCTGCGATCCAATCTCGCAGTCGTGCGGCGGTACGCGCCGCGCTCCCGCGTGATGGCGGTCGTCAAGGCCAATGCCTACGGCCACGGACTCATTCCCGCCGCACTCTCCCTTGCCGATGCGGATGCGCTCGCGGTTGCGCGCCTCGAGGAGGGGATTGCCCTGCGCAATGCCGCCGTGCGCACGCCGATCGTGTTGCTGGAGGGCGTCTTCGATGCCGGCCAGCTGCGCGCGGCCGCGCACTTCGATTTCGAGATCGTCGTGCACAGTCCCGAGCAGTTACAGCTCCTCGCGAACGCGGGCGGTGTCCATCGCTTCAGCGTCTGGCTCAAGGTCGATACCGGCATGAACCGTCTCGGCTTTCGCGTCGAGGATTTTCCAGCAGCCTACGCGGCGCTGAGATCCTGTCCGGCAGCGCTGCCGCGCGCGCGGTTCCTGACGCATCTGGCGAGTGCGGACGTGCCCGATGACGAGGCAACGACCGCGCAGATCCAGCTCTTCGAGCGCACGGTCACCGGCCTGCCGGCAGAGAAGAGCCTCGCCAACTCTGCGGCGATCCTCGGCTGGCCGGCGAGCCATGGCGACTGGGTGAGACCTGGCCTCATGCTCTACGGCATCTCGCCGATCCCCGGCCGCACGGCAGCGGACTTTGGACTGCTACCGGCCATGACGCTCTACAGCACGGTGATTTCGGTCCGTCACGTGCTGAGCGGTGAGCACGTCGGTTACGGGGGTATCTGGACCGCGCAGCGTCCGACGACGCTCGCGATCGCCGCAGTTGGCTATGGCGACGGCTATCCGCGTCACATGGCCAACGGGACTCCGGTGCTCGTCAATGGAGCGCGGGCGCCGATCGCCGGTCGCGTGGCGATGGATATGATCGGAATCGACGTGACGGATCTTCCGCCCGTGCGCCTCGGCGACCCGGTGATCCTGTGGGGAGAAGGATTGCCCGCGGAACTCATCGCGCCGTTCGCAGAAACGGTGCCCTACGAGCTCGTGTGCGGGGTCAGCCAGCGCGTCGCGCTGGAGGTGGTGCCGGGTCGCGGCTTCGCGG
>DATBIF010000253.1:0-10459 GCA_036557045.1 Steroidobacteraceae bacterium | reverse complement strand
TTCCACGATCCACAAATACCTTGGAATCCGCCCGGGCGGTTGGCTAAGCTACCGGCTGGAATCGAACCGGTCTGGCAGAGTCTCGCCTGAGGTGCTGCTCGCACCATGAGCCAGCCACCCGACAACGTCGATACCGAGCTGTTCAAGAACATCGAGCGCTTGCGGCAACTGCGAATCGAGCATCGTGACCTCGACGACGTGATTGCCCGGCTGTCGCTCGATTTCGACGTCGATGAAGTGCAGCTCAAGCGCCTGAAGAAGCGCAAGCTCATGCTCAAGGACCAGATCGCGAAGCTCGAGAGCCAGCTGATCCCGGACCTCAACGCCTGATGCAAGATTTCTTCAAATCCCTCCAGAGTTTCTTCGGCCAGTTCCTCAGCGGCGATACGCTCACCGAGATCGCGGCGGTGCTCGCGACCTTCGGTCTCGGCTGGTTCCTGGGGCGCTACCTGCGTTACCGCCTGATTCCGCTAGACGCGCCTGCGCCGACCAACATGCGCGAGCACCTGGCGGAAGCGACCATCAAGATCAGCCCCTTCATCATCGCGACGCTGCTGCTGTTCCTGACGCGCGGCGTGCTCAACCGGTTCGGGATCGACATCAATTTCCTCGACCTGATGCTGCAGCTGATGGGCGCGCTGGTGTTGATCCGCATCGGCGTATTCCTGCTGCGGCTCTCGTTGGGGCCCGGTACCTGGATGAAGGGCTGGGAGACCAGCCTCACACTCATCATCTGGAGCGTGGTCGCGATCAACCTGTTCGGCTGGCTCGGCCCGGTGCGGACGAAGCTCAACAGCATCCCGCTCACCAAGGGCAAGGATCCGCTCACCCTGTGGTCGCTCTTCGAATCGCTCTTTGTGATCACGCTCTTCGTGCTCGCCGCGACCTGGCTGGCGCGCTGGATCGAGCGGCGGCTGATGCGGCTCACCGGACTCGCGGTCAGCACCCGGATCGGCGTCGCGAAGTTCGCGCATGCCTTCCTGATCGTCTTCAGCATCCTGATCGGCCTCAATGTGGCGGGTCTCGACCTGAAGACGCTGACGGTCTTTACCGGCGCGCTCGGCATCGGCCTCGGCTTCGGTCTGCAGGCCATCGCCAGCAATTTCGTGAGCGGCTTCGTGCTCCTCATGGACCGGTCCATCAAGCCGGGCGACGTCATCAGTTTCACCGGCGTCGGCGGCACCAGCACCGAGGGTTTCGGCTGGGTGCAGGAACTCAAGGGCCGCTATGTCGTGGTGCGTGACCGCGACGGGGTCGAGACACTGGTGCCGAACCAGAATCTCATCACCAACTCCGTGATCAACTGGAGCTACACGGACCCCAAGGTGCGCATCAAGGTACCGGTCCGCATCAGCTACCAGGACGATCCGGAGCTCGCGCTCGGCGTGCTGATCAAGGCGACCGAAGGTCATCGACGGATCCTGCGCGAGCCGCCGCCGGTCTCCCGGCTCATGGCGTTCAGCGACAGCGGCATGGACCTGGAGCTGCGTTTCTGGATCGCGGACCCGCAGGAAGGCGTCAACAACGTGCGCTCCGAGGTCAACCGGGCCATCTGGCGCCTGTTCAATGAAAACAACATCACGATCCCGGTCGCGCAGCGCGAGATTCTCGTGCACTCGACGCCCGAAGACGCCGAGGACTGGGTGATTCGCAAGCCCTCGCAGCGTCGCGAATAGCGCACCGCCCGTGGGCTTGCGCGTCACAGGGTCGCTCGAGATCCCGGATTCGGACCTCGAGCTGCGCTTCATCCGCGCCTCTGGCCCCGGCGGCCAGAATGTCAACAAGGTCGCCTCGGCGGTGCAGCTGCGCTTCAATCTCGCGGCCACCGCCGCGCTCGATGAGCGTGTCAAGGCGCGTCTGCGTGCCCTCGCCGGTCAGCGCTTGAACGAGGACGGGAGCCTGCTGCTCACGGCGCGCCGTCACCGCACCCAGGAGCAGAACCGCCGCGATGCGTTCGAGCGGCTCGCGGATCTCGTGCGCCGCGCGCTCGTCGAGCCGAAGGTGCGCCACGCGACGCGCCCCACTCGTGCGTCAAGGGAACGTCGCCTGGAGCGCAAGCGCACTCGGCAGTCCGTGAAGCGCCTCCGCGGCCGCCCCAAGCTGGAAGACTAGAGAAGCTCTGCGCTAGTGGGCGGCTTCCCTGGGCCGTCTCCTTGAGCCCGTCCACCCCGCAAGATCCAACAGCAGCGTCGCTACGCGGGCCTGTCGGGCGGGCGCTCGAGCTTGTCGCCCATCAGTTGACGGATGGCGACGTAGAACACCGGCACGAACAGGACGCCGAGGAACGCGGCCGCGAGCATGCCGCCGACCACGCCCGTACCGATCGCACGGCGTGCGTTCGCTCCCGCGCCGGTCGAGACGACGAGCGGCATCACGCCGAGAATGAAGGCGAACGACGTCATCAGGATCGGCCGCAACCGCAAACGCGCGGCTTCGACCACCGCGGCATGCAGGCTCTTGCCGGCTCGTTGCTCGTCGACCGCGAACTCGACGATCAGGATCGCGTTCTTGGCCGCGAGGCCGATGATGGTGATGAGACCGACCTTGAAGTAGACGTCGTTCGGCATGAAGCGCAGCGTCACCGCGAGCAGCGCGCCCAGAACGCCAAGGGGCACGACCAGCATCACCGCGACCGGCGTCGCCCAACTCTCATAGAGCGCGGCGAGGCAGAGATAGACGACCAGGATCGACAGCGCAAAGAGCAGTGGCGCTTCGGCCCCGGAGAGGATTTCCTGCAGCGACTGGCCCGCCCAGTCGAAGCCGAAGCCATTCGGCAGGTCCTCCTTTACGATCCGCTCCATTTCCTTCATCGCCTCGCCGGAGCTCTTGCCCGGCGCGTTGATGCCGGTGATCTCCACCGCCGCGTAGCCGTTGTAGCGTGTCTGGCTGGGTGAGGCGACGATCCAGTCCGAGTTGATGACCGTGGAGAGCGGCACCATGGTCGGCGTCGAGGGGGTTTCGCTTCGCGACTGGGCGGCGGGCATCGCGCTCGAGCTCGCGCCGCTGCTCCCGTTGGCGCTTCCCGTTGCCGGCATGGTCGCCGGCAGATAGAAGTGGCGGATCGAGTCCGGCCCGGAACGGAAGGGCGCATCCGCCTGCATCAGCACGCGCAGCACGCGGCCTTCGAAATAGAAGTCATTGACATAGACCGGCGCGAGCATCAGGCGGATGGCCGAGAACACGTCGTTCACGGCGAGTCCCATGGACTGCGCCTGCACCCGATCGAGCGTCATGCGCAGCTGCGGCGCCGGCTCGAGCGAGTTCGGCCGCACGTTGGCGAGGATCTTGCTCTGCGAGGCCTTCTGCATCAGCGCGCCCTGCGCCGCGAGCAGCGCCTGGTGCCCCTGCCCACCGCGATCCTCGAGATAGAAGTCGAAGCCGCCGAACTGGCCGAGCCCGCTGATGGTCGGCAGGTTCGCAAAGAAGACCTGCGCATCCTTCACGGTCATGAAGGCCATGCCATTGGCCCAGCCGACGAACTGGGTCGCGTTGCTCTTGCGCTCCGACCAGTCCTTCATGCGGATGAAGAGGATCCCGACGTTCTCGCCCCGGCCGATGAAGCTGAAGCCCGCGACCTGGAAGATCGAATCCACCGCCTCGTTCTGCCGGAGCCTCCCGGCCACATCGGTGAGCACGTGCATGGTTCGATTCATGGTCGCGCCCGGCGGCAACTGCACGAAGCCGAGCGTGTACCCCTGGTCCTCGTCGGGCAGGAAGCTGCCGGGGAGGCGCGCGAACAGCAAGCCCGTGATCACGACCAGTACCGCGAACACCGCCAGCCAACGTGGCGCGTGATAGGTCGATTGATCGACCCGTCGCGTGTACGCGCCCTGGGCCCGGTCGTAGGCCTTGTTGAACCAGCGAAAGATGAAGTTCGGCTTGAGATGGGTCGGCCTGAGGATCGTGGCGCACAGCGCCGGCGTGAAGCTCAGCGCCAGGAATGCGGAGAACAGCATCGAGATCGCAATGGTGAGCGCGAACTGGCGATAGATGACGCCGACGCTGCCGGTCTGCATGGCGCTCGGGATGAACACCGCTGCGAGCACCACGCTGATGGTCACGATCGGGCCGGTGATCTGGCCCATCGCCTTGCGGGTGGCCTCCCTGGGCGCGAGGTGCTCCTCGCGCATGATGCGCTCCACCGCCTCGATCACGACGATCGCATCGTCCACCACGATGCCGATGGCGAGCACCATGCCGAAGAGACTCAGCTGGTTGATCGAGAAGCCGAGCGCCGCCATGCCGATGAAGGCGCCCATGAGGGCGGCCGGCACGACCAGCGTCGGGATCAGCGTGGCGCGGAAGCTCTGCAGGAACACCAGCATCACGATGAACACCAGCACCACGGCCGCGACCAGCGTGATGATCACTTCCTTGATCGCGTGCTTGATGAAGGTGGTCGAATCGAACGCAGTGAACCAGTGGACGCCCGCCGGGAAGCTCTGCTGCAGGTCGTCCATCTTCCTGATGACGTTGCGCGCGACTTCGAGCGCGTTGGCGCCGGGCAGGAGCTGGATGCCGAACGCGGCCACCGGCTTGTTGTCGAGCCGCACGTCGAACCCGTAGCCGCTCAAGCCCAGTTCAACGCGTGCGACATCCTTGAGGCGCACTGTCGTGCCGTTCGCTTCGGCGCGCAGGATGATGTTCTCGAACTGCTCGGGCTGGGTGAAGCGTCCCTCGGCGCTCACCGGCGCGGTGAACTGCTGGGTGGCCGGCTGGGGCTGCTCGCCGATCGCGCCCGAGGCGAACTGCACGTTCTGGTTGCGCACGCGCTCGAGCACCGTGTCCGGCGACATCGAGTACGCGTGCAGCTTGTCCGGGTCGAGCCAGATGCGCATCGCGTACTCGGAACCGAACTGGTTCGCCGAGCCGACACCCGGAATGCGTCGGATCGGATCGAGGATGCGCGCCGCCAGCAGGTTGTTGAGCGCCTGCGACGAATAGGAGTTGTCCTCCGAGCGGATGCCGAGCGCCAGCAGGAATCCCGCGTTCGCCTTCGAGACCGTGACGCCCTGCTGGATGACCTCGGTGGGCAGACGCGGCTCAGCCAGCGCCGCGCGATTCTGCGTTTGCACCGCCGCGATGTCGGGGTCCGTGCCGGGCTCGAAGGTGAGCGTGATCGAGGCCTCACCGTCCGAGCTGGAGGAGGACGTGAAGTACAGCAGGTTGTTGATACCGGTGAGCTGCTGCTCGATCACCTGCGTGACGGCCTGCTCCACCGTATCGGAATTCGCGCCGGGATACGCCGCCGAGATCGTGATCTGCGGCGGCGCGATGTTCGGATATGCGGCGGCGGGCAGGCGCGAGATCGCCAGGGCACCGCCGACCGTGATCAGGATGGCGAGCACCCAGGCGAACACCGGGCGATCGATGAAAAATTGAGGCATCGTCGGTCCTCGTGATCAGTGCGCGGCGGGCGGAGCTCCGGCGGGAGCCGGTGCGGGCGCGTTCGGATTGGGCGCCCCGCCAACCACTGCTTTCGCCGGCGCGCCTGGGTGCACCTTCTGCAGCCCCGAGACGACGATCTGGTCGCCGTCCGCGAGCCCCTTGGTCACGACCCAGTTGCTCTCCTGCGTACTGCCGAGCTCGATGCGCTTCTGCGCGACGTTGCCGTCGGCACCCACCACCATCACGTACGGACCCGTCCCATCGCGCAGCACCGCGAGCTGCGGCACCAGGAACGCCTGCTTCAACTCGCCCAGCGTGATGCGCAGGTTGACGAACAAACCGGGCAACAGGCGATGGTCCGGGTTCGGAACCAGGGCGCGAAATGCCACCGCGCCTGTGTTCGGATCGACACTCGCATCGGAGAAATCAAGCGTCCCGGGCTGCCCATACGCGGTGCCGTCCGCGAACATGAGTTGCACCGTGGCCTTATTGCCCTCGAGCAGCGACACGCTGCCCGCCGCCTGCGCGCGGCGCAGTTCCTGCACCTCGGACGCGGGGCGGTCGAAGTTCACGTAGATCGGATCGATCTGCTCGACCGTCGTGAGGAGCGTGGCCTCGCCCTGCCCGACCAGTGCGCCCTCGGTCACGCGTTGCTGGCTGGAACGGCCCGAGATCGGCGCGCGCACGGTCGCATAACCCAGGTTGATGCGCGCCGTTTCCAGGTTGGCGCTCGCCTGCTTGACGGCTGCCGCGGTCGAACGCTCGTTGGCCTCGGCCGTGTCCACGTCCGACTTCGAGACTGCGCCCGTGGTCTTCAGTTCGCGTGTGCGCTGTGCGAAGAGGCGCGCATTGGTGGCGTTTGCTTCCGCCTGTGCGAGCGCGGCGTCGGCTGCATCCAGCGCGGCCTTGAAAGGCGCCGGATCGATCTGGAAAAGCGGCTGCCCTTCCTTGACCTCGGAGCCCTCGACATAGAGGCGCTTCAGCAGCACACCGGGGACCCGTGCCCGGACGTCGGCGGCACGCGTGGCTGAGAGGCGCCCGACGAAGTCACGCGTGAGCGGCACCGTTTGCGCTCGCGCAACGACCACATCGACTTCGGGGACTGGAAAAGCGGGTGGTCCCGACTTGCCGCACCCCACAGCCAGGGCAGCAGTCGAGACAGTAGCGACGATGAGGCGCACAAAACGTGACTTCATGGGGCTCCACCGGGCTCCGTCCGTGGCGTACACGGCGCAATTCAGGGGATCGCCGACTCGCGAAATCGAGTCCAGGCGGCCTATCGTACCGAACTCACTGCACTAGGACGAACTCAACGAGCGTGGATCGACACCACGGTTGACCCGGGCAAGCTGCTCACGAAGTCGGCTCCCACTACTTGCGACGGCGTTCGGTACCCCGTTGGAGCGCCGTCGCGCAGGATCCGTTCCACCAGTCCCAGGCTGGCATGTACGGTCGTCGTATAGCCGTTGGCAACGCGTAGTCGCCCCACGACGGTGCGCCCGGCAGCATTTCGTCCCTCGCCCCAGAGCAACACCGGTGTCCGTTCGCGCTGTTCGGCATCCGGCCCGGGCGCCGCGCGCTCCACACGACGCTTGAGCCAGGATTGCACCGGGTCCAGGCCGAGGAGCGCGCGCCACCGATCGAGCCGGCGCATCCGCCGGATCGCGCGCGGCGAGGACGGGATATAGACCTCGATGTTCGGGATACCGGTCGTGTAATAGGCCGTGCTCACGTCGCCCCACGGGATGGCAACGGCGCTCTTGGGTCCTTCGCCGAAGTCGATCTCGCGAACGCGGCTGGCGAGCGGGATGCTCACGATCCGTCCGTCCGCACGGATCTTGCCGCGCTCGCGCAGGCTCTCGATCATTGTCTTGGCGGTCCCGCGACTCGGCGCGCTGCGGCTGTCGAAGCCGAGCGCGAGGTGTGTCGCGTCCGGCAACGCAGCCTTGATTTGCGCTGCCAGACAATCACTCGGCACGACATCGAACCCGACACCGGGGCAGACCACGACTCCCGCCGCGCGTGCTTCGGCGTCCAGACCATGTGCGCGTTCGAACACGTCGATCTCGCCGGTGATATCGAGGTAATGCGCGCGCGCCGCGAGGCAGGCACGCATCATCGGGTAGGCGGTCATCGAGAACGGACCGGCGCAATGCAGGACCAGGGAGATTCCAGCGAGGCCGGCCGCGAGTGCGTTTGCATCATCGAGCGCAAACGAGCGCCACTCGCACCCGAGCTCTCTCGCCAGTCGCTCGACGGCTGCGGCGCTGCGGCCCGCGAGGATCGGGCGTTGCCCACGGC
Source organism: Steroidobacteraceae bacterium (assembly GCA_036557045.1). Classification (GTDB taxonomy): domain Bacteria; phylum Pseudomonadota; class Gammaproteobacteria; order Steroidobacterales; family Steroidobacteraceae; genus DATBVX01. The sequence continues at coordinate 2,770 of DATBIF010000253.1, read as the reverse complement.
CGCTGGCCTCGCGCGCGATCAGCTCACCGGTGTAGCCGTTCGCTCCGTAGAGCAGCCAGGGCTCAAGGAAGGTCTGCACAGACCTCGCCTCGCTTCACTGCGCAGACGCTCACAGGCTCCCTCCCGCACATCGGACCGGCGCCGCAGCGCTATTTCATGCTGCGGCTCAGATCCGAGTACACGATGCGCGCGAACTGGTCGGCCTTGAGGAACCCCTTGCCCCAGACGGCGTCGAGGTCCTGCAACGGCTGCGCGGCGACGGCTTCATCGGCGCTCTTGCCTTCCTTGACGAGCCTGGCGACGTTGTCGCGCGCCGTCACCAGCATGTCGCGAAACGCCTTGAGGTCCTGCGGCGTCGCCAGCGGTCCGTGGCCGGGAATGATCCTGGTGCTGTCGTTGATCATGGCGAGTACGTGGTCGGCCGAGGCGATCATGCCGTTGATCGAGCCGCCGCCGTCAACATCGATGAAGGGATAGAAGCCATTGAAGAGCGTGTCACCCGCGTGCAGCACGTTCGCCTTGGCGAAGTAGATGAGCGCATCGCCGTCGGTGTGCGCATTCGGCACATGAAAGACGTGCAGGTCCTCGCCGTTGAGGTGCAGCCCAATGTCCTCGGCAAAGGTCACGATCGGCAGCCCCGCTTTCGGCATCGGCGGGTTCTCCATCTTGAAGAGCGCGATCACCTGCTTCTCGCTCAGGCGTTTGCGGACGTTGTCCTGCGCCACGATGATCGCGCCCTCGCTGCCGAAGATCTCGTTGCCGCCGGTGTGATCGCCGTGATAGTGCGTGTTGACGATGAACTTGACGGGCTTGGGGCTGAGCTTCGCGAGCGCCTCGTGAATCTTCGGCGAGAGCGGCGCGTACTGATCGTCGATGATCAGGATCCCGTCATCGCCGACGAGTGCGCCGATATTGCCGCCCGCCCCGGTGAGCATGTAGATGTTGCTGGTCACCTGCTGGCTCTTGACTTCCACCTTGCTGAAGTCCTGCTGAGCCTGCGCGGTCGCGGCCAGCAGCAGCATTGCCGAGAGCGTCGTCCACCGTCTCACTGTCATGTGCTTGATCCCCTGGCTTGTCGATTGCTGGATTCGGCTTCCTGGCGCATCAGCGTCCAGAGCGCCTGCACGTGGCGGCGCTCGGTCGCTTCCGCCCCGATCGACACGCGCACCATCCAGCGGCCGTCGAGCTGTGCGGGAGTGAGCCACGCGCGCCCGGACGCATTGATCCGGCCGCACCAGGCGAGAGTATGCCGGTCCAGCGTTTCGCCTTCGAGTCCCCGCGGCTCGTGGCGCACGCACACGGTCTGGAACGGCACCGGTGCAAGGCGCGCCCAGCCGGGCGTCGCATCGACCTGTTCTTTGAGCCACTGGGCATTCGCAATGTCCCTGCGCAACCGCGCCTGGAGTCCCTCGACGCCCTGCTCGCGGATCAGGAACCACAGCTTCAGCGCGCGGAAGCGGCGTCCGAGCGGGATGCCCCAGTCACGGAAGTTCTTCGCCTCACCGTCCGCCTGCGTCCGCAGGTAACTGGGATTGGTCGACATCACGCTCACCAGCTCGCCCGGATTGCGCACGTAATAAGTCGAGCAGTCGAAGGCTGCACCCAGCCATTTGTGCGGATTGATCGCCAGGGAGTCCGCCGCCTCGACGCCCTGCCAGAGCGATCGGCACTCCGGGAGGATCATCGCCGAACCAGCCAGCGCCGCATCGACGTGCAGCCACAGGTGGTGGCGACGTGCGACTACGGCGATGCGGGCGAGCGGATCGATGGCCGTCGTGCCCGTGGTGCCGATGGTCGCGACCACGGCGCCGGGCTTCGCTCCTGCGGCGAGATCGCGCTCGAGCGCGGCTTCGAGCGCATCGATCCGCAGGGCGTGATCCTGGTCCGTGGGGATCAGGCGCAGGTGCTCGCGGCCGAAACCGGCGAGGAGCACTGCTTTCTCCACCGAGCTGTGATTCTGTTCGGAGGAATAGACCGTCACCGGGGCCGGCGCACTCTGCAGCCCACCGCGTTCGGCACTGCGGTCCGTCGCACGCTCGCGCGCGCAGAGCATGGCGACCAGCGTCGCCGTTGAGGCAGTGTCCTGGATCACGCCCTTCCAGTGATCGCCCAGGCCCAGCATCTGCCGGAACCAGTCGGTGGTGAGCTCTTCGAGCTCAGTGAGCGCAGGACTCGCAGCCCAGTTGAGGCCGAGCTGGGCGACGCCGGTGCTGGCGAGATCGGCGAGCACCGAGGCGAGCAGGCTGTTCGCCGGAAAGTAGGCAAAGTAGGACGGATGCTGGATGTGGCTCAGCGCCGGCACGATGAGCTGATCGAGATCGCGCAGGATCGCATCGAAGGGCTCACCCGATTGCGGCGGCGTAGCTGGCAACCGTGCGCGCAACGCGCCGTACTTCACCTGCGCCAACGCCGGAAATTCGCCCGCGTAGACTCTCTTGCGAAAGTCGGCGATCCAGTCAACGAGCTGATGCCCGTACTCGCGAAACTCGTCGGGGGTCATGGGGGTTTTGAGTATAGCCGCGCGTGCGCCACGTAGTGGTAGGCGGCCCAAAGGGCGCGAGCCTACCAGCCTTGTCCGTTCCCTTCGTCTCCTGACCTGTCCTCCAGCCCGCTTCGCCCGGCTCCTGGCTCTTATCCCTTCTTCGGCCGGACCAGCCACGCCGCGAGCGCAGGCAGCAGCAGGATCGCGCCCAGCATGTTCACGACGAACAGGAACGTCAGCAGGATCCCGACGTCGGCCTGGAACTTGAGCGGCGAGAACACCCACGTG
>DATBIF010000252.1:0-8629 GCA_036557045.1 Steroidobacteraceae bacterium | reverse complement strand
GAGCTGACACTCATAGTGCCTCGCAGCAGCGGAGCCCGGACGAGGGAGAACGTTTCGGGACCGCCGTAAACCCATCCGTGGGGGCTTCGTGAAAAACGTCCCTGTTTTTCACGATCCCGAAACGTTCTCCCTCATCCGGTCTCGGAAGCTGCTTGGCTCAGGTGTGCTTCGCTTCGACGGGCAGGGCGGTCGTGTATTTCATCCGTCGCAGCACGAAGCTCGTGCTCACCGAGCGCACCGAGGGATTCGGCAGCAGGTGCTTGGTGAGGAACTCCTCGTAGTGATTCATGTTGCGGGCGACGACCTTCAGCAGGTAGTCGTATTGCCCCGACATCATGAAGCACTCGAGGACTTCGGGGCGCTCGCGCATCAGGTCGTTGAAGGCGCGCACCGAGTCGGGGTGATGGTCATCGAGCGACACGTGCGAGTACGCCGTGATCGTGAAGCCGACACTTTCGGGTTCGAGGATCGCGGAATATTGAGCGATGAGACCGGCCTGCTCGAGGCGCTTGAGGCGCCGCCAGCACGGCGCGGGGCTCAGGCCCACGCGCTCGGCGAGCTCCTGGTTGGTGAGGCGGGCGTCGTGTTGCAGCTCCTGCAGGATGCGGCAATCGGTTTTATCCAGGTCGACCATTGTGGCAATACCATTGCTCAATAAAGCGAAACGAGGTAAATAGATTGCCTAAAGCAGCATCCTGAGGCAAGAAAAGACAAGCCTATTGCTGATCCGCCACCGTACCATCGCGCGCGATTACACCCCTTTTTCGCCCGAGGCCACTCGATGCGAGCACGCTCCGGAGTCCTGCAACCCATCACACGCCAGACGGACGATCAGCCCACGCGCATCGATTGGTCGCGCGTCGCCTACCGGGTGCTGCTGTCACGCGCGCTCGACGATCTCGAGCAGAAGCAACTGCTTCCACAACGGCACGTGCTGTACCAGTTCTGCGCGCGCGGCCATGAGCTTGCGCAGTCGCTCCTGGGCGAGCACCTCAATGGCGCGCACGACGGAGTCGGCGCCTATTACCGCGGCCGGCCGCTCTTATTCTCGCTCGGACTCACACCACAGGAAGCGCTCGCCTCCACGATGATGCGCGCCGGCAGCATCAGCGGCGGGCGCGATGTCGGCGTCGTGTACAACATGCCGCGGGGCCGCGGCGCGACCGTGTTACCGGGTTGCGGGGGCGTCGGCACGCAGTACACGCCGACCGTCGGCTGGGGCCAGGCGCTCGTCTATCGCGCGCGCACGCTGCGTGAGACCGGCGTGCAGGGAAGCATCGCGGTCGCAACGGGCGGAGAAGGATCGGTTGCAACGAACGGCTTCTGGGCCGCGCTCACGATCGCGACCACCGAGCAGCTCCCTGTCCTTTTCTTCATCGAGGACAACGGTTACGCCATCTCGGTCCCGGGCATCAAGCAGACACCGGGCGGCAACATCGCGGCGAACCTGGCTGCGTTCAAGAATCTGCAGGTCTTCGACGGCGATGGCACCGACCCGCAGGGCGCCGCGACGCTGATCGCGCAGGCGGTGACACAGACTCGCTCCTGGCAGGGACCAGTGCTGATTCGCCTGCTGATGCCGCGCCTGAGCGGCCACTCCGGCCAGGACACGCAGGCCTACAAGTCCGCAGAGACCCTGGCCGCCGAAAAGGCGCGCGATCCGCTCGATCGTCTGAAGCAGTTCCTGGTGCCGGGTCAGCTTGCGAGTGACGCCTGGGCGGCGCTCGAGAAACAGGCGCGCCAGGACGTTGCGTTCGCGCTCATGGACGTGCAGAAGCAGCCCTCGCCTGATCCAACCCAGGCAGCGCGCCACGTCTTCAGTGAAATCGATGCGGACGGCAAGCCCATCATGCAGCGCCAGGGTGGTGTCGTGCTCGCGGGCCACCTGCATCCGGTGGGCTCGATCGAGCCCAGTCCGGAACCCACGCGCATCAACATGCTGACGGCGATCCGGCGCACGCTCGATGTGGAGCTCACCGTGAACCCGCGCATGCTGATTTTCGGCGAGGACGTGGGGCCCAAGGGCGGCGTGCACGCGGCGACGCTCGGCCTGCAGGAGAAGTACGGCGCCGCGCGCGTGTTCGATACCAGCCTGTCCGAGGAAGGCATCATCGGGCGCGCGGTCGGCATGGCGGTCGCGGGGCTCATGCCCGTGCCCGAGATCCAGTTTCGCAAGTACGCGGACTCCGCCGCCGAACAGCTCAACGACTGCGGCACCATTCGCTGGCGCACGGCCAATCGCTTCGCGGCACCGATGGTCGTGCGCATTCCGGGCGGCTTCTTCAAGTGCGGCGATCCCTGGCACAGCCAGACCAGCGAAGTGCAGTGGGTGCACGGCGTCGGCTGGCGCGTCGCGGTGCCCTCGAACGCCGAGGATGCGGTCGGTCTCTTGCGCGCGGCATTGCGCGGCAACGATCCCACGATCTTCTTCGAACACCGCGCCATGCTCGATGGCGCCTGGGCGCGCCGCCCCTACCCGGGCGATTCCTTCATCGTGCCGTTCGGCCAGGCGAAGACCATCCGCGCCGGCTCGCAGCTCACGGTCGTGACCTGGGGCGCGATGGTTGAACGCTGCGAGGCGGCGGCCGCGCAGGCGCGCGTCGATGCCGAGATACTCGACCTGCGTACGCTCATGCCCTGGGACAGAGGTGCGGTGTTGGCATCGGTGCAGAAGACGCGCCGCTGCCTGATCGTGCACGAGGACATCGGCACCGCGGGGTTCGGCGCCGAGATTGCGGCGGTCGTCGCGAAGGAGGCCTTCTTCAGTCTCGATGCGCCCATCGAGCGTCTCACGATGCCGGACATGCCGAGCCCGCACAGCCTGTCGTTGTTCGAAGCAGTGGTGCCCTCCATCGATCGGATCGCGCAGAGAATGCGCGAGCTCGCGGAGCTCTAGCCCATGGCGGGCACGGTCGATGTGGTGACGCCGGCCGACCAGGAAGGCACCGAGGCCGTGGTCCTGCGCTGGTTCAAACAGGTGGGCGAGACCGTCACTCAGCACGAACCCCTGCTCGAGCTCGAAACCGACAAGGTCACCGTGGAAGTTCCGGCGCCTGCGACCGGTACGCTGCTCGAAGTGCTGCGCAAGGAGAGCGAAGCGGTGGAGCCGGGCACGGTCCTCGGCCGGATTGCCCCAGGCGGAGTTGCGACCCAGCGTGCGCAGGCTGCGGCCGAGCGGCCGGCAACGACGGCGCGAGAGGCGGCAGACGAAGGACTCCTGAGTCCCGCTGTGCGGCGCCTCCTGACCGAGCACGGGCTCAAGGCCAATCAGATTACGGGCACCGGCAAGGATGGCCGCATCACCGCGCTCGACGTCGCGAAGCATGTCGAGACGCGGCTCGCGGCCAAGCCCGATCGTTCAACGGCGCCAGCCAAGCCTGCCCCTTCGGTGCCGCAGCCGAGCCCTCGCGCAGTGCGCGAACCAGAGCCGGACGCGCCGCGTAGTCGCACGAGCGATGCTGCTCGCGCTCGCGAGCCCGCCGCGGATTCGCCGGTCGGTCGCGCCTTCGCCAGCCGCCACGTGGCGCATTCGGCGATTCGCCGCCGGATTGCGACGCACATGGTGGCGAGCATGTCGGCGGCACCGCATGTCACGACGCTCTTCGAGGCCGACATGACGCGCGTCAGCGCGCACCGGAAGAAAAATGCGGCGGCGTTCGAAGCGCGTGGAGCCAGGCTCACTTTTACCGCCTACTTGGTGGCGGCGGCTGTCAAGGCGCTGCATGCGGTCCCGGAAGTGAACGCCACGTTCCATGCCGACACCCTCGAAATCTTCAGTGACGCGAACATCGGCGTCGGCACGGCGCTCGGCAACGAAGGGCTGATCGTGCCGGTCATCCACCGTGCACAGACGCTCGATCTCTTCGGCATCGCGGCGCGACTCAATGAGCTGGTGAATGCCGCGCGGGACGGCAAGCTTTCCCCCGACTCGGTGCGCGGCGGCACGTTCACGATCTCGAATCACGGCGTGAGCGGAAGCCTGCTCGCTGCTCCGATCGTGATCAATCAACCGCAGATCGCGATCATGGGCGCAGGCAAGATCGAGCGACGCCCGGTCGCGCTGCAACTCGATGGAACGGAGGCAATCGTCGTGCGGCCGATGTGCTACCTCACGCTCACCATCGATCACCGCGCACTCGATGCCTTCCAGGCGAACGCGTTCCTGAGTGCGGTCGTCAACACCCTTCAGAGCTGGCCCGAGAGCTGAAGGCCCCCAAAGCGCTTGAGGATCGAACGCGAGGGCGCAGGCAGCGCGCCGCGCTCGGTCGTCGCAGTATGCGACAAGTGTTGCTCGGCTGCGGCAAATACCTTCGTGTAGAGATCGCGGCAGAGCTCGTAAGCATCCGTGCCCACCCAGTCCTGCGGCAGCAACGTCACCGGGAGGAGGGGATCACGCAAGTGGATCTTGCGGTACTCGTGGATCAGGAGCGTGCGCACCACGAAAGCGCTGGCAGGCGTCGGCAGCTGCAAGGCTGACAGCCGCGCGCGGACTGGCTCGAAGGCACGCACGAAACGCGAGTAACGCCGCGCCAGCTCATCGAGATTCCAGCCCGCACGTGCGAACTGCTGATCGTGGCTGGCATCCTCGGTCGAGGCCTCGAGGGCGATGACCTGGTCGATGACGCCGAGCTCGCGCAAGCGCTCGCGCGTGTCGTCGAGCCCGCGCGCCGGATGAGCGAGGACACCGGGCGAGACTTGTCCGAATCCGAGCCAGGCGAGCTCCTCGCGCACACGGTCTCGCGCCGCGCCAAGCTGCGACGGCAGCAGGATCAGCGTCCAGCGGCGATTCCAGGATTTCGGGCTCTCGGTGTAGATGCGTCGCGTCGCCTCGGCAAACCGTGTCAGCCCGACGGGCGTGAGACGGTAGAAACTGACGCGCCCCTGGCGTTGCGAGGTGAGCCAGCCGTCCTGCGCGAGCCTCGCCACGGACGTGCGAACCAGGCGCTCGGTGAGCCCGAACGGCCGCGCCAGCGCGATCAGGCTGGCGAGGGCGATGCAGCCGCCGCGCGGTGCGATCGCATCGCCGAAGATCGTGATGAGCAGCGAGCCGCCGCGCAGCGGGGTCTGGCGTCGAAACCGCTGCAACAACCCGGCGGTGATGGCAGCGCCGGTGCTGCGGCCCGCACCTAATCCATTGGTTGTGGAGGGGTTCTTCATGGCCTGGCAGTCGCCAAATATGACACATAAAAAATTGCTTCGCATTATTTTCTGTGTCACATTGACGGTCTGCGGGCGGCCGTGGAGCAGCCATGTATACGCAAGGTCTCGATTCGCTGGGCAAGGACTGCCTGCACCAGGCGGGCGCCGACGGCGCCGCGCTGGAAGCGCGCTTTCAGCACAAGATCGACATCGACGACAAGATCGAGCCCAAGGACTGGATGCCGGATGCCTACCGGCAGACGCTCATCCGGCAGATTTCGCAGCATGCGCACTCGGAGATCGTCGGGATGCTCCCCGAGGGCAACTGGATCACGCGCGCGCCGACGCTGAAGCGCAAAGCCGTACTGATCGCGAAAGTGCAGGACGAGGGCGGGCACGGCATGTATCTCTACAGTGCCGCCGAAACGCTCGGCATCTCGCGCGACCAGATGTTCGAGCAGCTCCTGTCGGGCGCGGCGAAGTATTCCAGCATCTTCAACTACCCGACGCCCACCTGGGCCGACGTCGGTGCCATCGGCTGGCTGGTGGACGGTGCGGCGATCATGAACCAGATCCCGATCTGCCGTTGCTCGTTCGGGCCGTATGCGCGTGCCATGGTGCGCATCTGCAAGGAAGAGAGCTTTCACCAGCGCCAGGGCTTCGAGATCATGCTGAGGCTCTCGCGCGGCAGCGAGCCACAGCGGCGCATGGCGCAGGCAGCGCTCGATCGCTGGTGGTGGCCCTCACTCATGATGTTCGGGCCGAGCGACGCGGACTCCAGGCACACCGCGCAATCGATGCGCTGGAAGATCAAGCGTTTCACCAACGATGAGTTGCGGCAGAAGTTCGTCGACATCACGGTACCCCAGGCGGACTTCCTCGGACTCAGGGTTCCCGACCCCGGGCTCAAGTGGGATCCCAAGGCCCAGCACTACGAATTCGGACCGATCGACTGGGCGGAATTCAACGCAGTGCTCAAAGGCAATGGTCCCTGCAACCGCGAGCGCCTGCAGGCGCGGCGCCAGGCGTGGGACCAGGGCCGGTGGGTGCGCGAGGCCGCGCTGGCGCATGCGGAAAAGCAGCGTGCGCGCAGCACGCAGGCGGCATGAGGAGACAGATATGAGCGATCGCAAACAGGAATGGCCCCTGTTCGAAGTGTTCATCCGCGCGCGCTCGGGTCTCGAGCACAAGCACGTGGGAAGCATCCACGCGGTGGATGCGCGCATGGCGATCGAGCACGCGCGCGACGTCTACACCCGTCGCCAGGAAGGCGTCAGCATCTGGGTCGTGCGTTCGAGCGACATTACGGCCTCGGATCCAGCAGAGGCGGAGGCGCTGTTCGAGCCCGCCAGGGACAAGATCTATCGCCATCCGACGTTCTACGCGATCCCCGATGAGGTCAAGAACCTGTGAGCGTTGCGCCTGCCGAATCCAGGACACTCGCCCCCGACGCGCAGCGCAGCCGCTACGTTCTGCGCCTCGCGGACACGAGCCTCATTCTCGGGCAACGCCTGGCCGAGTGGGTCGGGCACTCGCCCGCACTCGAAGAAGACCTGGGCCTCGCTAACCTTTCACTGGATCTGATCGGTCAGGCACGGCTCCTGCTGACGTATGCCGGCGAGCTGGAAGGCCGCGGGCGAGACGAGGATCAGCTCGCCTTCCTGCGCGATGGCCCGGATTTCTTCAATGTGGCGCTCGCCGAGCAGCCGAACGGCGATTTCGGCCGCAGCATCGTGCGCCAGTTCCTGCTCGATGCGTGGCAGCTCGAGCTCTATTCCGGGCTGCAGCATTCGGCGGATCGGCGCCTCGCGGAGATCGCCGCGAAGGCGCTCAAGGAAACCCAGTACCACTACCGCTACAGCGCCAGCTGGATGATTCGCCTCGGCGATGGCACCGAAGAGAGTCATACCCGGGTGCAGACCCCGCTCGACGAGCTCTGGCGCTTCACCGATGAGCTGTTCACGTCCGATGCGCTCGACAACGAAATGGCGGCGCTGAACGTGGCGCCGAAACTTGCCGAGCTGCGCGCCCGGTGGCTGACGCGCATCGACGAAGCACTGCATGAAGCGACGCTGAAACGGCCCAAGGATGTGAGCTATCCCTGGCACGGCAAGCGCGGCCAGCACTCCGAGCATCTCGGCTACCTGCTCGCGGAAATGCAGTTCATGCAACGCGCATATCCCGGCTCGCAGTGGTGAACACCGTGACGGTCGCCGAAAGTCAGCCGGCCATCGAGTCCCTCCGCGCGACCGAGCGTGACATCTGGCGGGTGCTGGAGCGAGTCCCCGATCCGGAGATCCCGGTCCTGTCGGTGGTTGATCTCGGGATCATTCGTCACGTTCGCGTGGAGCAGGGCGCCATTCGTGTCGGCGTCTCACCGACCTATTCGGGTTGCCCGGCGACGGCTGTCATCCGTGCGCTCATCGAGCGCGCGCTGCGCACAGAAGGCTTCGAGGCGATACGGATCGACGAGGTGCTGTCGCCGCCCTGGACCAGTGATTGGATCACGGCGCAGGGCCGCGGCAAGCTCAAGGCGTTCGGCATCGCGCCACCGGAAGAGACCGTGTCACGGGTCCGCCATCTCTTCGCGGCGCCACGCGTCGCCTGTCCGCGCTGCGATTCCACCCGGACCGAGCGCGTCAGTGAGTTTGGTTCAACGCCCTGCAAGGCTCACTATCGTTGTCTCAGCTGCGCTGAGCCTTTCGATCACTTCAAGTGCATCTGATCGAAGCCCTGCATGCTCAGGTTTCATCCCCTCGAGGTCGCTGCGCTGCGGGTAGAGCCCGAAGAAGCGGTGTATCTCAGCTTCACGGTGCCAGCAGCACTGCGCGAGGAGTATCGCTTCGAAGCAGGCCAGCACATCGGCATCCGCGCAATGCTCGACGGCGAGGAAGTGCGGCGTACCTATTCGCTCGTGAATGCGCCTGGCGGCGACACGCTGCAGATCGGCGTGCGGTTGCACGCACAGGGCCGCATGTCGCAACACCTGGCGCGCAACGTGCGGGCCGGGGACCGTCTCGAAATCCTGACGCCCAATGGCAGCTTTCACAGTCGTGCGCCATCGACGGCGCCACGCACCGTGGTCGCTTTCGCTGCCGGGTGCGGTATCACGCCGACGCTGTCGATCGTGCGCGCGATTCTCGCCACCTCGCCCGCGAGCCGCGTACTCCTCTTCTATGGCAACCGCACCACCTCGCGCATCATGCTGCTCGAGGACCTGCAGGCGCTCAAGGATCAATTCGTCGGCCAGTTGTCGCTGCAATTCCTCTTCAGTGGCGAGCCACAGGAGGTCGAGCTGTTCAATGGGCGGATCGACGCGGCCAAGGTCAGGGAGCTCGGCCGGGTGCTGTTCGATGCGGGTACCGTCGATGAATTCTTCATCTGCGGCCCGGGCGACATGAACGAGCAGGTGGCCGGTGCCCTGCAAGGGCTCGGCGTGCCCGCGGAGCGCATTCACTCCGAGCGGTTCACTGCGACGCTCGCTGCAGTA